>DATJKV010000061.1:0-3541 GCA_035491155.1 Magnetospirillum sp.
GGGCCAGTCCAAGCACGCAGGCCATCCGTGCTACGAGGCCTTTGGGCTCGAGTCCTATCTGGGCGTGCCGCTGTGGGTGGGCGGGCGGCGCTTCGGCACGGTGAATTTCAGCTCACCCGAACCCTTTGGTCGCGACTTCGACGAGGGCGAACTGGAATTCGTCCGGCTGCTGGCCCGCTGGGTGGGCAGCGTGCTGGAACGGGCCGGCGCCGAGGCCGAAATCGTCGCCGCCAAGGAGGCGGCCGAGCAGCGTTCCCAGGAACTGGCCAGTTCCAACAACGAATTGGAGCAATTCGCCTACGCCGCGTCTCACGACTTGCGCCAGCCGCTGCGCATGGTCACCAGTTACCTGGGCCTGATCGAGCGCCGCTATGCCGACCGGCTGGACGCGGACGGGCTTGAATTCCTTGCCTTCGCACGCGATGGCGCCCTGCATATGGACGACCTGATCTGCGATCTGCTGGAATATTCGCGTGTCGGTCGTCACGGCCAGGCTCCCGAGCCGGTGGATTTGACCGAGGTGGCCGAGGAAGCGCACCACCACCTGCTGGTGCTGGTGGAAGAAACCGGTGCCGAACTGGCTATCACCACGGAACCGGCCACCGTGCGGGGCAATCGCAGTGAACTGATGCGGCTGTTCCAGAACCTCATTGGCAACGGTATCAAGTACCGCTCGCCCGACCGGCCGCCGCGCGTCCAGGTACGCTGGAGCCGAGAGGGCGCCAACTGGCAGGTGGAAGTCGAGGACAACGGTATCGGCATCGCCCCCGAATATCGCGAGGACGTGTTCAAGATATTCCGCCGCCTGCACACCAGCGCGGAATATGAGGGGACCGGCATCGGGCTGGCGGTCTGCCAGAAGATCGTCAAGAACCACGGCGGCCGCATCTGGGTGGACTCGCGCCAGGGCGAGGGCTCGGTTTTTCGCTTCACCTTGCCGGTGACGTGACGGCGGGACACGTATTCCCCAGAGGGGAGGAGGAGGCCCAAGCCGGTTCCTCCTTTCGTCGAGCGGAACACCGGGCCAGAGGAGCCGTTGAACCTTCGAACCGGGCTGACGGAGGACAACATGGCGGCACCCGATCTCGTCCAGGCCCTGGAAGGCCTGTCTTTCCCCTGCGATCACGACAAGCTGATCGAATATGCCCGCAATGCCCAAGTGGACGAGCAGGCGCTGGCGACCCTGGAGGAGCTGCCGGCGCGGCAGTACCGCGATCTCGCCGAATTGCTGGAGGCGCTGCCGGAACCGGCGGGCTGGCCCGAGGACTTCGAGCGGCTGCAGCAGCAGATGCCCCAATTGTGGGAGCAGGCATGGCGGCAAGGGATATTGCCGCTGGAGATGACGTCCGAGATGTTGCGGGTTTCGATGGAGGCGTGGCCGCATTGGATGCGGCTGGGGCAGAGATTCTGGTTCCCCTGGCTGCGGTAAGGCATTCGCGGACGGCTCGGGACTTAAGCCCGGAAGAGAACGGCTCCCCGGCCGCCACCGCGTCTTCCTAGGGGATCAGGCATCCATCTCGATCAGCATCCAGGTGTGGTCCTGGGTAAAGCCGGCGACGATGAACTGGGCATGCTCCAGCGACGGGGCGTTGATGACCATGAACGGGCGGCCGTCCTGGTAGCACATGTAATTCTGGTAGGGGCTGGGCTTCTTGGCGGGAGCAGAAGCGGCAGCGGCGGCGGTGGCGATCTTGGCGGTGGCGGTACGCAGCATCTGCAACATTTTTTCTCTCCCGGTTTACCCCGATCCGCGGAACCCTTCGCGGCGTTGGTATGACGATGAAGGTATGCCTTCTTGAGTCCATTCCAAGAGGTATTCCTATCGAGGCATGCCCATTCGCGCCCGTCTTCCCCAAAGGGGCGTTTAACCGGGGGGAAAGGTGGTGGGGCGCATGGTGCGGCCATGACCCTTGCCGCCGCCTTATCGCTTCTTTACGCCGTCTCGGGGATGCTCAGCTGCGCCTGCTACGGCCCGCAATTGCTGGATCTTGCCCGCAAGGCCGAGGCGCGCCGCGCCATGTCGCTGGCGTCGTGGGGCGGCTGGCTCGCCGTCAGTACGGTCAACCTTGCCTATGCCACGTTGGTGGTACACCAGCCGGAAATGATCCTGGTCACCACGCTGGGCGCGCTGTGCCAGGCGACCGTGGTCTTCTTCGTCGCCGGCCAGCGCCTGCGTGACCGCCGGCAAACAAAAAGGGCCGGCCCCCCTGCGGGGCCGGCCCCTTCCGCCGTCTGAGGAGCTTAGCGGCTCATGCGGTTGTGCACGCTGGTCAGGGTGTTGTGCAGTTCCGGATGATGCGGCAGCAGGCGCTCGGCCAGTTCGCGGGCGCGCACGCGGTCGATGGACCCGGTGTTGAATTCGACTTCCAGCATCTTGGCCAGTTGGGCCATGTCGTCGAAGGTCTTCATGGTCGTCTTCTATCCGGGGGTGGTTCGTTGACCCATTTAGACCACACTCATGGGTAGGAAAGAAGATTATCGGAGGGATATCCGCCACCTGAACGCAGAGAGCGTGGAAATCCTTCCACCTTCGTATAGGAAAAGCGCAAAAATACGTAAAATTTGATGCAATTCCCTGGGTGTTCGCGAGGGCATTGCGCCAACCCGGTCGGGTAGGGGTGTCAGTCCTTGGCGACGATATTCAGGTTGGCGTCCAGGGCCACCGTGAGCGGGCAGGGCGAGCGTTCCTCGCCGTTGACGAAGCAGCGGCCGGGCCAGCTGCTCAGCGCCTGCTTGTCGATTACCAGGTACTGGGCGTTGCGGCAGGAATAGAGCTTCTCGGACGAATCGCCAGGAGCCAGCGAACCGGTGGGCACCATCCAGGTGTTTATCTCGGCCTTGTCGCCGTCCAGGGTGCGAAGCAAAGCGTGGGCCGACACCGTATTGCGGCTGCCGTTATAGGCCCGCACGATGAAGCGGCAGGCGGCGCGGTCGGGCACGCCGGGATACATCACCTGGGTGATGGTGATCTTCAGCCCGTCGATGCGGTCGCTGATGATGGAGGGCGGCAGCAGATCGGCGTGCTGGACCGCGATGCTGGGCGGCAGCTCTTTCTTCTCCCCGCCTCCACCTTTGGACGAGGCCTGAGCGGACGGAAGCCAGGTCACCAACGAGATGGCGGCCAGGATGGCGGTAGACGTGCGTCTCATCACCAATCCTCCTTTCGCGCGCCCTTACCCCGAATGGTTCATCTTCCCATTTTCGCATATGCAAATCCAATGCGGAATGGATGCAGCCCGCATTCACCCTTGGCATAAGGGGCTGGAAATTCTCGCGCGTCGTCCGGCCCCAGCCTTACTGGGCCGCGACCATCTCGGCCATGGCGGCGGGCTGTGTCTCGGCGTCCAGGCCGCGCAGATGCTCGGCCAGGCGGGCGGACAGGGCCACCAGGGTGAGGGTGGGGTTGGCGTGGCTGGAGGTGGGGAACACCGCCGAGCCGGCGACGTAAAGATTGTCCATGCCGAAGACGCGGCAATTCCGGTCGACCACGCCGTGGACCTCGTCCTCGGCCATGCGCAGAGTGCCCATGTGATGGCCGCCG
>DATJKV010000062.1:0-14761 GCA_035491155.1 Magnetospirillum sp.
CCCCGAAATTCATCCTATGAATTTCGGGGGCAGGACACTAGCTGCCCTTTCTTCTTGGGCGCCGGCCACCTACATTGGGCGGGGTTCGCAACCCGGAAGCCGCCATGCTCCTCGCCCTCCTGATTCTGCTCGGCCTCGCCGCCCCCATCGCAATCCCACTCGCGACCGATCAGCCGCCCGCCTATGTCGCACCGCTGGAACGCGACCATACCCTGGTGGGCAAGGTGTGGCTGCCGGCAAGCCAAAGCTTCATCGAGCCCGCCGAGCTGGTAACGCGGGCCGAGGCGGCCGACGCGGTTCTGCTGGGCGAGACCCATGACAACCCCGACCACCATGCTTTGCAGGCCTGGATGCTGGCGCGGCTGCTGGCCTCGGGCAAGCGGCCGCTGGTGGCGTTCGAAATGATCGACGCGGGCCAGGCCCAGGCGCTCGACCGCTACCTCGCCGCCTCGCCCACCGACGCGGCCGGCCTTGGCGACGCGCTCGACTGGGATAAGAGCGGCTGGCCTGCCTGGTCCATGTACCGCCCCATCGCCGAAGCCGCCATGCAGGCGGGCGTGCCGCTGGCACCCGCCAACCTGACCCGCGAGCAGGTCCGTGCCCTGATCAAGGCCGAGCCGGAAAAGCCGTTGCCACCGCTGCCGAGCGAGCAGGCCGGCGCCCTGGAGCATGAAATCGCCGAGAGCCATTGCGGCATGCTCCCCGCAGCGGCCCTGCCCGGCATGGTGCGGGTGCAGCGCAGCCGCGATGCGGTCATGGCGGAGACCCTGGCCAAGGGCATGGCGCGCCAGCAGGCGGCGGTGCTGATCGCCGGGGCCGGCCATGTGCGGACCGACCGCGGTGTTCCGGTGGCGCTGTCGCGCGAGGCGCCCGCCGCCAAGGTGCTGTCCATCGCTTTCCTGGAGGTGAAGGACGGCGAAACCGACCCGGCCGCCTATGGCGGCCTGTTCGACACCGACCGCCTGCCCTTTGACGCGGTCTGGTTCACTCCACGCGCGGAACGCGAGGACCAGTGCGAGGCGCTGAAGCGCCACCTGGAAAGAAAGAAGGGCTAGACCAGATCCGCCAGGGTCTTCTTGTCGAGCACGCCGAGGAAGGCCGCCAGCGCTTCGTCCACCACCCGGGCCAGCTTGCAATCGAGCAGCGGACAGGGCTGGTCGATGTCGTTGCATGGCAGCAGGGTGAGGTTCTCTTCCTGGCGCATCAGACGCCCCAGGTTGATGGTTTCCGGCTCGCAGGCCAGCCGCAAGCCGCCGTTCTTGCCGCGCACGGTGCTGATGTAGCCCAACTCGCTCAGACGGCGGACGACCTTTTTCAGGTGTTCCGCGGAGATACGGTAGTACTCGGCCACCTCGCGCACCGTGACCACGCGGTCGCGGTTGCCGGCCAAGTAACGCATCAGGCGCAGCGAGTAATCGGTAAACTGGGTAATCTTCATGCCTGCCCCGAACCGAAAGACGCGACGTATACCCGCAGTTGGGCCAGGCGTTCAATGATTTGCGCAACGAGGGACGGCAGCTCGGCCCGATCGCCGCCGGACAGCGCCATCTGCTCGATGCGGGTGAAGAGGGTGAACAGACGCTCCTCGCCGAACATGGCGGCCTTGCCACGGGCCCCATGGGCGTGCTCGGCCAGATCGTCGGCCGGGGCTTCCGCCAGTTCTTGCAGGCGGGCGGCGTCCTTTTCCATCTCGGCCACGAACACGGGCAGCATGTGCTCCAGCCCGGCCGGGATTTCGGGTGGCGGCGGTTCGTCTATGCGCGGCATTTCCAGCCTTTCCAGTCAGACGTGCTCACCGGCCCCGTCCATCGCCAGTTTGCCTAGAAACGATAGGGTGTCGCAACGAATTCGCGTAAACGGTCCGACTACAAGACAGCATATCCGATGCCCACGCTGCCATGCTTAAGGCTTAGGCAGACACCCTTGCGCCGCCCCCGCCCCATTGCCATTATCAAAGGGCGAACACGGGCGGACGGCACGCCGCCTGGCAGGACAGCCTTCAAATCTCCTCCCCTTGGAACGACCGCGCGGCCCTGTCCCCCAGGGCCGCGCGGTTCTTTGTGCGATCGTTTCCCGTCAGCTCCCCCACAGCAGCAGCGCCACCACTTGCGGTGCCATGACGCGCAGGACCATGACCAGCGGGTAGACCGAGGCGTAAGCCAGGATGGGAGCTTCCGACGACGACATGCCCTGGGCGAAGGCCAGCGCCGGCGGATCGGTCATGGAGCCCGCCAGCACGCCGCACAGGGACAGGTAGTTGGTGCGGGTGATGATGTAACCGGCCACGCCCACCACCAGCAGCGGCACCAGGGTAATCAGCGCGCCGCAGGCCATCCATTTCAGGCCGTCGCCGTGCAGCAGGGTGTCGACAAAGCCGTGGCCCGACTTGACGCCCACGGCGGCCAGGAACAGGGCGATGCCGAGATCGCGCATCATGTGGTTGACGGGTGGAGGCATGAACCACACCACCGGGCCCAGATGACCAAGGCGCGACAGTAGGATGGCCACCAGCAACGGGCCGCCGGCCAGACCCAGCTGCACCGGCGCAGGCAGGCCAGGCAAGGCGATGGGCAGCGAACCCAACAGCATGCCCAGAGCGATGCCGATGAAAATGGGCACCATCTGGGTTTCCTGCAGCGCCTTCGAGCGGTTGCCCACCAGCTTGGCAACGTCGTTGAAGGCATGGGGGTCGCCCACCACGGTCAAGATGTCGCCGAATTGCAGGGTGAGGTGGGCGCCGGGCACCAGTTCATGGCCACCGCGGCTGACGCGGCTGATGACCATGTTGTAGCTGCCGCGCAGGTCCATCTCACCCAGGCTCTTGCCCAGGATAGCCGAGTTGGTAACCACCATGCGCTCCCACGCCACCTCGTCGGATTGCATCTTCTTGAGGTCGACGTCGGCGACGGGGCCGATCAGGCGCTTCAGGCGCTCCAGGTTATTGCGCGGACCGACGGCCAGAACCACGTCGCCCTCGGCCAGCACATCCTCGGCGCTGACCACGTGCTGGCTGCCGTCGTGCAACACGCGCGACAACACCACGCCCATTTCCTTGAGCTCTTCGAGTTCGCGCAACTGGCAGCCCACCACGGCCGGGTTCCTGACCACCACATTGATGGTCTCGACCACCGTGTGGTTGGCCGCCCGCGCGGCCTCGAAGTCCTTGGCGGCGGTTTTCACGTTCAGGCCGAAGACCACCCGCACCAGCAGCATGGACAGCAGAATACCGACGATGCCGAAGGGATAGGCCACGGCATAGGCCTGGCCCAGCACCGTCGCCCCCTGGGCCGCGCCCAGCTCGCTTAAGACCTGCTGGCCGGCGGCCAGCGAGGGCGTGTTGGTCACGGCGCCCGACAGAATGCCCAGCGCAGCCGGCAGTTCGACCCCGCCCACCAGATGCACCGCCACCGCGGTCAGCGTCCCCAGCACCACGATGGCCACCGCCATCAGGTTCAGCGCCAGGCCATCCTTCTTGAAAGCCTGGAAGAAGCCCGGACCCACCGAGACGCCGATGGCATAGACGAACAACACCAGGCCGAATTCGCGGGCAAAGCCCAGCATGGTGGCATCGACACCCACGTCGAAATGGCCGAACGCGACACCGGCGAACAGGGCGCCGCCCACCCCCAACCGCACACCGGCAATCTTGATTTGTCCCAGGCTGAGGCCGAGTGCCGCCACGGCCGACAGAATCAGCAATGCCTGAGCAACACCGTGCAGATGCATACCTTCCCCCCCAAAAGTCCAGTACGGATGGTTGTACCGGCACGGGGATTAGGCAAGGGAAAAGGTTATGACGGGGAGGTCACCGCGCCGCCGGGAATTGCACGCCGCCCTTGCAGCGCGGCCGCACGTCGCGGGCACAGGCGCGGAAATTCAGATCCCTATCCAGACATACACGGACTTCCGCCGCCTGGCGGCCGCGGCAGACCACGGCCAAGCCCTTGCGCTCCATGCCAGGATTGGCGGCGATGAACAGCTTTTCCACCTGCTCGACGGTCAGGCTCTGCTGCTGCTCGGGCATCTGGAACAGCTTGGGGATGCGCACCTGCTCGTAGGCGTGGCGGGTCTTTGCGAAATACGCCGAAGCGTCGGCGCCGTCGCAGGTGCCATGACGCGACCACTCGTGCTGGATCAGCTTGCGGCTGGGCATCACGGGCAGCATGTCGTCCATCACCTGGGCCGGGACCGGTTGCGGCGCCGCGCACTCGGCCGGGTAACCGCCCTTGGAATATTGCGGCCACAATCCATGCACCACGAAGCCGTAGCGGCGCGCGCCATTGCACTGGTCGCCGTCGACCTTGCCCACCTTGCCGCCGCACCAGGTGGGCGACCACGACAGCGACAGGACATAATAGTCGAACTGCCCTGCCCGCCCGGTGTCGCGTGCCAGCGCGGGCGACAGCGGCAGCCAGCACAAGGCCAGGATCAGGGCGGCAAGACGGCGCATGGGATTTCCCCGGGGTTCAGACCATTGCCGCCAATGGTCGCACAAGCCGGCACGCCTGCAAAGGCACCCCTGGGACACCTGGTGATGTCAACCGGAGATTATCCTTATGCCCCCCGCGCCGAAACCCCAACCGCCCGCCGGGTCTGGTCGCGCAGGCCGCTGTCCACCAGTCCGGGCAGCAGGCGTTGCACCAGCAGGAAGAATCGTTCCGGGCCGCGCGGATAGATGTCGCGGACATCATTGGTGATGCCGTCCGCCAGCCGCTGCGCCACCGTCTCCGGCGGGTCCAACCGCATGGAGAATGCCTTCACATAACAGGCGAAGCCATCGGCCGCAGGGGTTCGCGTGCCGCGCGGGGCGCAATAGGTCACGCCCACACCCTGGTCGGCCAGTTCGCGCCGCAGCGCCTCGGACCAGCCGCGCATACCGAACTTTGTGGCCGAGTAGGCGGCGAAAAAGGGAAAGCCGATGTCGCCGAACATGGACCCCACATTGACCACCCGCCCCTGCCCCGACGCCCTGAGCAGGGGCAGCAGGCTGCGGGTGATGCTCATGGGAGCCAGCAGATTGACTTCGACCATGGTCCGCCAGACGTCGTCATCCTGCAGGCTGATGGGCCCGGCCTCGACCACGCCGGCATTGTTGACCAGCAGGTCCAGCCGCCCCGACAAGTCCATCACCCGGGCGTAGATCGAGGCGCGCGCCTCGGGATCGGCCAGATCCAGCGGCAACACCCAGGCGGCGCAAGGACTGGCCAATTGCTGGCGAACCGCCTCCAGTGCGGCCAGGTTGCGCCCCAACAGGATGGGCCGGACGCCCCGGCGGGACAATTCCACGGCAAGAGCCCGGCCGATGCCCGACCCGGCTCCGGTAACCATGGCAACGGCGCCGTCAAGCCGCATGGCTCACCTCCCCGCCCCCTTGCAACGCCCGGAAGACGTTGCCGTAAAGGGCATAGAATTCCTTGGCTGCGGCAATCACCGTAGCGCGCCGTGCCGGCCTGTCGACGGCGTCCAGCAGGCGGGCGAAGGCCTCGACATGGCCCACATCCAAGCCCCCGTGGGAGGTAAGGTAGCTGAAGCCGCGCTCGCCGCCGCCCAGCCGGGCACGGATGGACTCGGCGGCGCGGATGGCCAGCGCCACCGACATCCCTTCCAGCACATGCACCATGCCCAGCAGGCTGTAGGGCCCTTCCTCGGCGATCAGGTGGAAGGCGTGGGCCACCAGGACCCGCACCGGCAGCGGCGGACGGGCGTGGCGGGTGGCCTCGGGATCGCCGCCCAGCGCGGCGATGTCCTCAAGGATCCACTCGTCGTGCCCGATCTCTTCGCGCACGTATTCCTCCAGTCCGACAGCCATCGCCCCGTCGTCGGCGCCGCACGCCTTCAGCGCCGCCTGCAACAGCGGCACGGTGTAGCGCACATGGTGGTAGGCGCTGTTGAGGAAGGACAGGTACAGGTCGCGCCCGACGCCATTGGCTACCGCATCGGCGATCAGCGGGATGGACATGAAGTGATTGCGCTCGGCCGAGGTCTCGGCCAGCAAGGCATCGTAGAAGCTCAATTTTACCTCACGCAGAGTTTGAGCGATGCGGCGACGGCGCGGGCGGCCGTCGGGCGTGAACAGGTCGTGGACCAGGGAGAGTGGCAGCACCGCCACCTCCACTGGCCGCGCATAATCAGGGGCGGCCGCGGTCAATTCCCGCACGCGCAACAACCAATGGTCGACACCGACAGGAGCGACCGGGTCGGCCGGCACTACCGCCGCCTTCACGCCCGCATGACCGGCGATGACCGCGCAATGGCGGATGGAGGGATCAGCCAACAGCATGGGCTCGATCCACTCCGGGTGAACATTGCGGCCCTGGGGGGTGACGACGACGTCGTCCTTGCGCCCCAGCACGACCAGATTGCCGTCCGCATCGAAGCGCCCCAGATCGCCGGTGCGCCATAGGCCCTCGGCGGGGGCGCCGCCCAAATAGCCGTGCATCACCGTCGGGCCGCGCACCACGATCTCGCCATCCTCGATGTCGACCGACAGGCCCTCCAACGGCCTCCCCACGGTACCGGAAACGCGCCGGCCGGGGCGGTTGACCGCCACCACCGAACAGCATTCAGACAGGCCATAGCCCTCGTGCACCGGCAGCCCCTTGTCCCAAGCCGACGCAGCCAATACCTCGCCCACCGGGGCCCCCCCCACTGCGACGAAGCGCAACGACACGGGTGCCTGACGGCCGGTGGCATGCAGCGCACGAACCCAACCCGACAGCAAATCGGGCACCACCACCGAGGTGGTCGCCCCCACCGCCTCGGCCTCCAGCGGCGAGGCGGCGATATGGATGCGCGCGCCCACCTTCAGCGGCAGCAGCACCCCGGCCAATTGCTCCAGCAGCAGCGAAAAGGGCAGCAGGGACAGATGAACGTCAGCCTTGCCGGGTTGAACTGCCTGGGCCAGGCCATCCAGGCTGGCGCCCATGCTGGGCTCACCCAGCACCACGCCCTTGGGGCGCCCGGTGGTGCCCGAGGTGTAGATGATGCGCCGCGAGGGCTCGCTCGACACCAGCCGGCCCCTGGCCGGACGAGCCTGCACCACCGGCACGCCAAGGCCGGCCACGCGCGGCTCCAATTCGGCCGTAGTGACGATGGCGGCCATATAGGAATTGCGCACCATATGGCGCCATTGATCGACCGAGAAGAAGTCGGGCAGCGGCACGATGGTGCGACCCAGCGAGGCGAGAGCCAAGTCGGCCACCACATGGCGGCGGTCGCGCGGCATCAGCAGGCCGACCACCTCGCCCATTCCCGCCAGCGTGGCGGCCATGCGGGCGATGTCGTCGGCAAGGGCGCCGTAACTCATGGCCCCTTGGGCATCGCTGATGGCAATGCGGTTGGGGTCGGTGGCCGCGATGGCGCGGATGGCGGCAAGCACGCTACGCATGAAGACGCTCCGGCGCCGCCAAGGTCGCCGCGCGCCGCAGTCCAGCCAGGGTGTCCGCCGAGACCGCCAGCACGCGGGGGTCATGCAGGTAATAGCTGCCCCACACACTGGCATCGGGCAGGCGCTCGGGCCGCGCCGCCCCCAAATCGACGCACACCAACCCGGCCCGGCGCAGCAACGCCCGCAGCCGATGGGTGGCGGTGAAAAGGCCGTAGGCGCACCCTGCCCCCAGGCACAGGCGGATGGCGGCCCCCACCAACGGCATGGCGGCACCCGGCCGAGTGGCGGCCAGGCTGGAGAATTCGACGATCTGATGGGCGGCCACCGGACGGCCGATAGCGGCACTCAAGGCGGCTTCGGTGCCGCCATCCAGGTAGGCAGCCGAGAAGAAGCCATCTTCGGCGAAGCGCAGCCCGGCCACCGCCAGCGGCTGACCCGACGCATCCAGGCAGGCGAGAAGCCGGCGCGGAAAGGCCGGCACATGGGCGCCGTATTCGGACAGGAAGACCTCGCGCACCGTGCGCTCCAACAGGGCGCGGGCGGGATGATCGCGGTCGGCGAGCAGCAGGGTCATGGTTGCCTCCTTACTGGAGGCGATCCTGTCTTTTCGACCTGACGGCAACCTTACGCTGCGGGGAAAACCATCCTGAATTGAGCACCGCCGCCCTCGGCATCCTCCACGCTGATGCTGCCGCCATGGGCGTTCATGGTGCGCTGGACGATGGCGAGGCCAAGGCCCGAGCCGCTGGTCTGACGCTCGGCGCGCCAGAAGCGCTGGAAGATGACGCTGCGCTGCTCTACCGGAATTCCCTGCCCTTGGTCGCGCACCAACACCGTCGGCGGATCGGCCTCAACCGTCAGGGTTACCGTGGTTCCAGCCGGAGTATGCTTGAGCGCGTTGTCCACCAGATTGCGCATGGCGTGGAACAGGGCATCGGATTGACCGTGGACGACCACGGGCTCGTCGGGGGCCTCGACCTCGACCATGCGATCCGACCGGATGGCCATGGGGGCCAGATAGGCCGCCACGTCGCATGCCAGGTCGGCCAGGTCGGCGTGGTCTGAGGGTTTGACCACCAGCGTCTCGGCGCGAGCGATGCGAAGCAGTTGCTCGACCAGATGGGTCATGCCGTCCAGGTCGCGGCGCAAGGCGGTGGCGGTGGCGCGGTCGGGCAAGGTGTCGATATGGGCAGCCAGCACCGCCAGCGGCGTGCGCAGCTCGTGGGCGGCATCGGCCGTGAAGTCGCGCTGACGGCGGAAGCCTTCCTCCAGGCGGTCCAGCGCGTTATTGACCGCGCCCACCAGCGGCAGCACTTCGCGGGGAACGCCGGCGTGGGGCAGGCGCAGTTCGGTGGTGAAGGGACCGATGCCCTCGGCCATCTGCGACAGCTCGCGCAGCGGCTTCAGGGTACTGCGGATGGTGAGAATCGACACCAGCAGCAACAGCATCAGGAACGGTGCCGCCAGCCAGCCCCCGTCCTCGAAGAAGTCGGCCAGCACCGTCTCGATCAGTTCCTGGTAGTTGCTGCCCAGCCGGACGACCTGAACGAGCAGCCGCCGTTCGCCCACGCGGAAGGGAAGCGCCTCGCCGAAGTAATTGGCCGGGCCGGGGCCATCGGGATCGTACTGATACAGCGAGCCGTCCTCGTCATCCTCCACCTTGCCGGGGATGGGGCCCACATTGGCGCCCGCCGAAAACAAGATCGTCCCGCTGTCGCGGTCCTTCACCGCAAAGCCGTGGGCGCCGTTGGAATTGGAATAGGCGGCGATCAGCGTGGTGGGCAGCTTGAGCAGCAGGCCGCCCTCGCCCGGCTTGACCGCCTCGACGATCATGCGCGCCGTCTCGATCATCGACTTGTCGCGCAACGAGCCAGTGGTGCTCTGGAACTCGAACCACAGCCACCCATAGGCGCAAATGATGGCCGTAATGGTTGCGAGGGATAGGCGCAACACGATGCGCCCCATCAGCGACGGCGGCGTCTTCACCTTATGCGTCTTCCATTTCCGCCAGCATGTAACCGACGCCTCGCAGGGTGTGGATGGTGACACCCGAATCCACACTGGTGAGGCGCTTGCGCAGGCGCGACATCAACACCTCGACCGTATTGGACGAGACGTCGTCGTCGAAGCCATACAGCCCCTCCTCCAGCGCCCGCTTGGGCACCACGCGGCCGGCGCGGCGCAGCAATTGCTCGAGCATCTCGGTCTCGCGGCGCGGCACCGAGACGGCCTGCCCGTCCACCGCCACCTCGCGCGATACCGTGTCCAGGCTGACCCGGCCACAGGTCAGCGCCACGCCCAGGCTGGATCCCGGCCGGCGCAGCAAGGCACGGACACGGGCCAGCAGCTCTTCCATGGCGAAGGGCTTGAGCAGGTAATCGTCGGCACCGCAGTTCAGGCCCCTGACCCGGTCCTCCACCCCGTCGCGGGCGGTGAGGATCAGCACCGGCTCGCTCTGCCCGCGGGCGCGAACGCGCTTCAGCAGTTCAAGTCCGTCGCCGTCGGGCAGGCCAAGGTCGAGGATGACCGCCTGGTATTGCACCGAATCCCAGGCGGCCTCGGCATCGCCCACGGTGGTGAAGGAATCGACGGCAAAGCCCCCGTCGCGCAGGCCCTGGCCGACAAGTTCGGCCAGGCGGGGATTGTCCTCCACCAACAGGATGCGCATGGATACTCCGTCAGTTCAGCACGTACTGGATGTCGGAATCGTCCTTGGCCTTGAATCGGACCTGGACCAGGGTGCCGGAGCCATCATACCAGAGCTCCCGGGCCAAATCGCCCGCCATGGAGTAGTGGTGGGCGGGACGCGACCGACCGTGGACGGTGACGGTGTCCTCGCCCATGTCGGTGATCTTCACGGTCATGGCGTGGCCGTCCAGGGTATTCAGCAGGGTGCCCTGGGCCACGGTGGCGCGGTTCCACAGGGATGCCGGCACGGTGGCGCCGGGCATGCGGGTGGCTTTGCCGTCGCCGTTGACGTCCAGCCCGGCCGAACCAGCCGCCACCTTCAAGGTATGATGGTCGCCGTCGTCGTTGGTGGTGGAGTTCAGCGACACCAGCTGGTCGCGGTTCCAGACCTCCTGGCCGTGGTGCTCGAAGCGGTAGACGGTGATCATGGCCATCTTCACCACCACATTGGTGTCCACCGCCACACCCACGCCTTCGGGCTGGGGCTGGAAGCGCAACACGTGGGTCCCCACCGGTTCGCCATTGCGCAGCACAGTGAAGGAAAGCGGCTCGTGCGGGGCTTCCACGGCAACAGCGGCGGTGGAGGCCAATACCAGCGGCAGGGCTAGGGCGGCGAAGGGCAAGCGGGACATGGATGCACCTCGTTTCGGGGGGGAACGATGTGCGCGCCAGCTTGCCCCGGCGGGCTGACAGCAACCTGACATCCAAAATACCCCTGGCGTCAGCTTGCGTTCAGGTTGCCCAGGGCTGTCCAACTCTAAGTATTTTGGTCGTCCACCGCTGCCGGTTCGTCCAGCTTGTGGCGCTGGATGAGCGGCATCTGGGCCAGCATGAACAGCACGGTCGCCACGATGCTGCCCGGCACCTTCCACAGCACCCACACATCCACCGAGGCGACGCGGCGCACCACCTCGTTGACGCCGGCCATGGCCAGGAAGAACAGGCAAAAGCGCAGCGACAGGCGCTTCCAGCCCTGATCATCCATTTGGAACGCCTCGCCCAGGATCACCTTGGCCGCCGGCTTGCCCAGCGCCAGCCCGCCACCGATCACCACGGCGAACAGGCCGTAGATGATGGTGGGCTTCATCTTGATGAAGGTGTCGTCGTTCAGCCACAGCGTCAGCCCGCCGAAGACGCCGACGATTACCGCCGTGACCAGCGGCATCAGCGCCACCTTGCGGGTGAAGGCGAAAGACAGGACCAGCGCCACCGCCGTCGCCGCCATCAACGCCGCAGTGGCCGGCAGCAGCCCCTTCAGCCAGAACGCAGCCAGGAACACCGCCAGCGGGCCGAAATCGACGGTGGGCTTGAGCCAGGACGGGGCAGGACGCATGAAGGGCACATCCGGAAACGGTGACGGGAACGGTGTTATTACCCGAACCCGTCACCCGCTTTCCACTGTCCGCTGGTCAAGCTGGCGAAGTCAGGGATCGCCGCCGCCGGCTGAGCTAGCTTTTCAGGCCGTTCAGGTAGCCGCCGGCCAGGCCGGTCTGGTTACGGCGGTCGTACTCGGTCAGCAGGTTGAACGCTAGGTCGATGGCCTGGTAGCAGTCGTGCAGGATCTTGGCCATCTTCAGCAGTTGCACGTCCGACAGCACGTCCAGCCGGGTCAGGTCGCGCACGAACACCGCGTCGGCCCATAACAGCTGGTTCAACCCGGCATACATGTCGCCGCCCATCATCAGCGGCTTGACCATGCGGGTCACGGCGGGGAAGAAGCGGTGCAGCATGAAGCCATGACCGCGCAGGAACATCTCCATTTCGGAGAATAGCGGCTGCCCCACATACATGGGCATGAACTCCACCTCGGTCTGGATCACCAGAGTGGACTTCAGGCGATTCTCGGCATTGGACAGCGCCATCAGCTCGCCGCCCTGGATGTCGATCTTGATGTATTCGATACCCTCGGTCTCGGGGATGTCGTCCAGGCGGACGGTGTCGATCTCCTCGGTGGACAGCACCTTGCCCCAGTCGGGGAAGCCGTGGAACAAGTTCAACACCGCCGGATTGGGCTCCAGCAGCGAGGTCATTCCCGGCGCCTGGCAGAAGCGCAGCGTGTGGCGCCCGCCGTCGCCCACGGCGTGGGGAAGGTACCTTTCGTGCGGGCCCTTGATCTTGTCGAGCTTGGCCAGCGCCTCGGGATTGGGCTCGAAGCCCACCACGTCGGCCGAGCCCTCGGCCAGCAGCGACGCATAGGGCGGGTCGCCCTCGATGGGATTGGCGCCGATATCAACCAGCTTTATGCGCAGACTGGTCTGGGTCAGGGCTGCGAAGGATTTCGGCGCCGGCACATCAGCCATGGTGTTCGTAGCCTTTCTGCGAGAAATCTTAACGATTTTCCCAGATAGACTGCGTTCCGCCCCCGGGTTAGCCAGCGTAGGCGATTTCCGGCCCAACCGGAAGGCGGATTGGCGGGATGACGATGGTTGACACCTCTGCCTGGGGCCTCCATCCGGCGCGAGTGCCGGTTGCCGCCCATCGATCTGGGATCGGCATGTCCAACCCTCGCGCCTTCAGAAGCTACCGCTAGAGCTTGAACACCGTGCGCAAGCCCACCACCAAAGCGTCGGGGATGCGCTGGGCCGCATCGTCGGGCAGGCCGACGCCGCCGCCCGGATGGATGATGTACTGGACGTCGGGAATCACTGTCCACCACGGGGTCAGCTGGGCCCGGTAGAGCAGTTCCACCGCCGTTTCATGGTCGCGCACCGCGGTGGGCGTACCGAAGGCGTTGGCGTCGCGGTCGCGGCCGGACAGCCGGTCGCTCGTGGCGCCATAGGCCACGGCGATGCCGGCCACGTCGTCGTCGCGGCCCTCCAGCATGCCCTTCCAGGTCAACCCGACCTCGCCGTAATAGGGCATGGCGCTGCGGTCCGGCGGGGCGATCATCTGGCGGGTGAAGATGCCGATACCCAC
This sequence comes from Magnetospirillum sp., assembly GCA_035491155.1. GTDB lineage: Bacteria > Pseudomonadota > Alphaproteobacteria > Rhodospirillales > Magnetospirillaceae > Magnetospirillum. Next base: position 12,992 of record DATJKV010000062.1, read on the forward strand.
GTCCTCGGTGCCGGGGCGGCGCCACAGCATGTGGTCGATGATGCCGTAGATCCCGCCGTTGCCCTGGTGCTGCCGGGGCGCCCCCGAACTCAGCGGATCGGCCAGCGAGCGGCCGGTATCGTCGAAACGCAGGTCGTTGAACCGGCCGGTGTGGTACCACCCGCCCAGCTTGTAGGTGGTCGGAAGGCCGGGCGAGTCCTTGTCCTGGTTCACGGCATGGCTGAATTCGGTGAAATAGGCCGGCGGCTCGCGGAAGCTGAAATTGAGGCCATCACGGTTGCGCCGGGTCGGGTCGGGTTCCTGGACGGCCGAGCCGGGCGCGGGGTCACCATTGAAGACCGCCACCATCCACGAGGTCTCGTCGCTGAGCTTGACCTTGAGGCGCGCAGCGGTCATCGCCAGCGGATAGGCGCCGCCGCCGCTGGGCATGTTGGCGGCCATGCCGATGGGCCAGCCGAAGGTGCCGTTGATGAAATAGGCGCCAAGGCTGCTGACCACGAACTCCTCCTGCTCGGGCAACTGGCCCACCCGCAGGGACGCGGCATCGTTGGCGAAGCTCTGTTGCACCCAGAGCGCCCACAGGCGGGTGGACGGTGCCGCCTCGATGTCGCGGACGGTGAGCTGGTTGCCGACGAAGTTGGACGACAGGCCGCGGCCATGGATCTGGAACATGGAGGCGTGCATGATCGCTCCCTTCCAGCCGACCAGGGTCTCGAGGTCGGCGTCCAAGTCCACTTCCAGCAACCCTTCGGCCACGCCGCGCTGGCGGATGCCGCCCCTCGGATTGCCGAGCGCCTCGCCGGTATAAAAGCCCGACAGCTTCAACCCCGCATCGGACAGATCCGTGCGCAACCCGCCCCAGTCGCCGGTCAGGGTTTCACTATCCTTGCCGGCTTCCCCGGCCGAGGCGGCTGCCGGGGCCTGTTCGGGCGAGCCTTCCGGCGTGTCCACTTCCTGAGCCCAAGCGATAGCGCTCGGTGCCGCAACCGCCACAACAGCAACGCTCGCGGCACGAGTTGCTACGACCAGCCCCTTGAGGGCGGCCCCAAATCGGGCCTTCACGATATCCCCCACAATTCAACGCATCCCCTTACGAATCAAAGCGCGTGATGAATAGTTCTAATGTCCTCGGACAACGCGCGGTATGAAGTTACCGATATTTGTGGCGATCTGTCTGGCGTCAACGAGCCGACGACCCGTTTGGCCTTTAAAAGAGTGGCATTGAGTCGCCCCAACTCCTCGCCCGTCAAGCCTCCTTCTCCGTCCGCGGCCTCGATTTGCCGCAGGGCAAAGTCGATATAGCCATGGCTGGCGTAATAATTGTTCAGGTTCTCGATGCGACCACGGACCAAAGAACGGCCATACTGGCTTGCGGCAGCATCAACCAAGCGAGCGCTGATGCCTAGCACAACCGATGGCGACTTGCGTACGGACGGGTCCACCAGTTGGCGTGCCTTTTCCATCTCGGTCATGACCGCCTGATAGCGCGCTTCCGTTTCGGCGCCTTGGGGGTCCTTGGCGGCCGCGCGGGCGAACTCTTCCAGCTGCCCGTCGAAAGCCGGGAAATGACGGGCCTCCAGCTCGTCGTCCACGCTCATATACAGCTTCTGGGCTTCGTGGCCGAAACGCATGGGATGGCCGGATTGCAGAAGTTCGTGCCCGACCATCAGCCAGCCTTCAAGCAGCCCGAGGCGGTAAAGGAACTCGACTTCCCGGCTTTCGGCCTCCTTGGCGACCACGGCCCGAGGGGCGGGGCCCCCGGGCTCGTTG
>DATJKV010000063.1:0-3486 GCA_035491155.1 Magnetospirillum sp.
TCGTCGGGGAAGTAGTTCTGGCCCGAGAAGCCCTCAGCGGTGTCGTGGTCGTACTGGTAGCCGGCGCTGTAGCCCAGTTCCTTCATCATCTTGGTGGGGGCATTGAGGATGTGCATGGGCGGCATCAGGCTGCCGAACTGCTTGGCGGCCCGCTTGGCGGCGCCGAAGGCCTTGTAGGCGGCGTTGGACTTGGGCGCGGTGCCGAGATAGATGACCAACTGGGCGATCGCCAGGTCGCCCTCGGGGCTGCCCAACCGCTCGTACAAATCCCAGGCGGCGATAGCCTGGGGCAGCGCCTGCGGGTCGGCCAGGCCCACGTCCTCCACCGCAAAGCGGGCAAGACGGCGCAGCAGATAGAGTGGGTCTTCGCCGCCGTCCAGCATGCGCGCCATCCAATACAGCGCCGCGTCGGTGTCCGAGCCGCGCAAAGATTTGTGCAGAGCGCTGATCAGGTTGTAGTGGCCCTCGCGGTCCTTGTCGTAGGCCGGCGCCCGCTTCTGCACCACTTCGGCCAGGCCGGCGGCATCCAGCAGCGGCTCGGGCGGCAGGATGGACAGCGCCTCAACCAGATTAAGGAAGTAGCGGCCGTCGCCGTCGGCCATAGCCTTCAATGCGGCGCGGGCGTCGTCGGCCAGCGGCAGCGAATGGCCGATGGCGGCCTCGGCGCGCTGGGTCAGGGTATCCAGTGCCGCATCATCCAACCGGCGCAGCACCAACACCTGACAGCGCGACAACAGCGCGCCGTTCAGTTCGAAGCTGGGATTCTCGGTGGTGGCGCCCACCAACACCACCGTGCCGTTCTCCACATAGGGCAGGAAGCCGTCCTGCTGAGCGCGGTTGAAGCGATGGATCTCGTCCACGAACAGCAGGGTGCCCTGCCCCATCTCCTTGCGCTTGGCCGCCTGGTCAAACACCTTGCGCAGGTCGGCCACGCCCGAGAACACCGCGCTCAAGGGCTCGAAATGCAGGTTGGTGCGCTCGGCCAGCAGGCGGGCGATGGTGGTCTTTCCGCAGCCGGGCGGCCCCCACAGGATGAACGAGGTCAGCCGGCCGGCCGCCAGCATGCGGCCCAACGGGCCGGCGGGGCCGACCAGATGGTCCTGCCCCACCACCTCATCCAGGCTTTGCGGCCTCAGGCGATCGGCCAGCGGCCGATCCTCGTCCCGTTCGAACAGGGTGCTCACCCGCCGACCTGCAGGCTCAAGGTTTCACCGTCGCGGTTGATGGTCAGCCGCCACAAATCGCTGCGCGCCGACAACAGCGCCTTGGCGTCGGCCACGCTGGCGACCGGGCGATCGTTGATGCGCAAGATGATGTCGCCGGGCTGGAATTGCAGCCGGTGGGCGATGGAGCCTCGCTTGATGCGCAGCACCACCACCCCGGTGGCAGCGCTGGACATGCCCACTTCCTCGGCCAGCGCCGGATTGAGATTGGCAATGGTGGCACCGGTAAAGGGAGTGCTTCCCCCCACCTCGGTAATGTCGCGCGGCGGGTTCTCGGGCGGCGCCACCAAACGCACCGATGCGGTCTTCTCGGCGCCGTCGCGCAGGAAGGTCAGCGTGGCGTCGCTGCCCGGCGCCAGGGTCGCAAGGCGGAAGCGCATTCCCTCGGCATCGTCCACCTCGCGGCCGTTCACCAGGGTCACCACATCGCCAACCTTCAACCCCGCCTTGGCTGCCGGACCATCCTTGGCGATGGCATTGAGCAACACCCCCAGGGGGCGGGCCAGTTTCAGCGCCTGGGCCAGTTCCGCGGTCACGCTCTGACCCGAAGCGCCAAGCCACGGCCGCACCACCTTGCCCGACTGGGTGATGGAGGCCAGCACGCTTTTCACCAGCGCGGTGGGGATGGCGAAGCCGATGCCGTGACTGCCGCCGTCCTTGGAATAGATGGCCGAGTTGATGCCCACCAGGCGCCCATTCATGTCCACCAGGGCGCCGCCCGAATTGCCGGGATTGATGGCCGCATCGGTTTGGATGAACGAACGGTAGTCGGTGATGCCGATATTGGTGCGGGCCAGCGCCGAGACGATGCCGCTGGTCACCGTCTGGCCGACGCCGAACGGGTTGCCAATGGCGATCACCAGGTCGCCCACCTCGATGGCGTCGGAATCGCCCATGGGCAGGACCGGCAGCGCTTCCTTGCCCGGGTCGATCTTGAGCACGGCCAGATCGGTGCGCTCGTCCGAGCCCAGGATGCGCGCCTCGAACTCGCGCCGATCGGCCAGCACCACGGTCACCTCGTCGGCGTCCTTGATGACGTGATGGTTGGTCACCACCGTGCCGTCGGGCGACAGGATGACGCCCGAACCCAGGCTGCGCTGCACCCGGTCCTGCATCGCGCCGGGCGGCAAGCCGTCGCCGAAGAAGCGGCGGAAGAACGGGTCGTTGAACAGGGGCGACGCCGCCGCCTTGATCACACGCTTGGTGTAGATGTTGACCACCGCCGGCGCGGTCGCCTTGACCACCGGGGAGAAGGACTGCTTGATCTGCTCACGCGAGCCCGGCACCTGCTGCGCCTGGGCCGGCAACACGGCCAGCGGCAGCAACAATGCAAGCACGGCAACGGAACGGCTCAGCCTCATGAAACCCTCTGCGACACGAATAGGGAGTCTGGCCTATACTATCGGTTCAAGGCCAAATCGTGGCAAGGGTAGTGGCGCCCGGACCTCAGTCCAATGCCGCCAACAACGCCTGCCCGCGCTCACCGCCATCGCCGGACAACCGGGCGGCGACCACCTCGGCCATGGCGTTCACCAGGGCGGCCATGGCGGCGGTATCGTCGGGGGTGGCCTGGATCAGCTTGCACAGGCGGCCGCCCAGGGTGGACAGCAGCCCATAGCCGAAGGTGCCGGCCTGGCCCTTGACGTCGTGGGCGATGGCGAACAACTCGGCGACCGCCGCCTCCCTCTCGCCCTCCGCCAGGGCACAGCCCAGAGCGTCCTTCAGGCGCGCCATGTCGGCTTCCGCCCATTGGATGTAATCGGCGGCCAGCCCGGCCAGGGCGGCCTCGGCGCGGGCCAGATCGTCGGGGTCGAGGGAGAACCCGCCCACCGGGTCTATCCGGCGGCGGCCAGCTGCGTGCGGCGCATGGAGGCCTCAAGCAGGTGACGGGCGCGCTGGATGACCTCCAGCGCCGAGATGGGTTTGGCGATCACGTCGTCGATGCCGGCTTCCCACGCCTGCTCAAGGACCGCGTGATGGGTGGAGCCGGCCAAGGCCAGCACGGGAATGTGGGAACCGGCCAATTCGCCCCGGCGCAGGCGGTGCATGAACAGCACCGTCTCGGTGGCGTCACCGGCGAAGTCGGCGATGATCAAATCGGGCGGGGTATCCAGCATCATGGGAACCGCCGCCGCCGGGTTGCGCGCCTCGCGCACCTCCTTGACGGAGATCGCCTCCAGAAGGGTTGCGATCAATCGTCGGATGTGTGCGTTGGCATCGACGACCAACACCCTGACGTTGCCCATCTCCATCGTCCCTGCCC
>DATJKV010000064.1:0-9913 GCA_035491155.1 Magnetospirillum sp.
GAAACCGATGGGGGCGAGCAGGGGCTCCAAAGCGTGGCCGATGGCGCCGGCGATGGAATAGCGGATGGCGGGCTCGACGGCGCCGTCGGGCGCCGCCGGATAGCTGGCCAGGAACCACACCAAAACCATGAGGCCGAAGATGGTGGTGCCGGCGCGCAACAGGAACGCCTTGCCGCGGTCGTAAAGGCCCAGCGCCACATTGCGCGGATGGGGCAGGCGGTAGGCCGGCAGCTGCATCAACAGCGGCTCGCGCGCGCCCTTCAGCACCGTGCGCTTCATGACGAAGGCCACCAGCAGGCCGGACAGGATGCCGGCGGCGTAAAGGGCGAACATCACCAGCCCTGGCAGGCCGACCCAGCCGCCCAGCACCTTCTCGTTGGGCACGAAGGCGGCGATGATCAGGGTGTAGACCGGCAGGCGTGCCGAGCAGGTCATCAGCGGCGCGATCATGATGGTGGCGATGCGGTCGGTGCGGTTCTCGATCGTGCGCGCGGCCATGATGCCCGGCACGGCGCAGGCGAAGCTGGACAACAGCGGGATGAAGGCGCGTCCGTGCAGGCCGACGCCGCCCATCAGCTTGTCCAACAGGAAGGCGGCGCGGGCCATGTAGCCCGAATCCTCCAGCACCTGGATGAAGAAGAACAGCACCAGGATCTGCGGCAGGAAGATGACCACGCTGCCCACGCCGGCGATGGCGCCGTCGGTGATCAGGCTGCGCAGCGGCCCTTCGGCCATGTGCCCGGCGACCCAGGCGGTGATCTGGGCCAACCCCGCGTCGATCAGTTCCATGGGCATCTTGGCCCAGGTGAACACGCCCTGGAACATCAGGAACAGCACGGCGAACAGGATCATCAAGCCGGCGAAGGGATGCAGCAGCACCTTGTCCAGCCGCCGGGTCGCCAAATGGGGGCGGGCGGGGGAGCGGATGGAACGGGCAAGGACACGTTCGACCTCGCGGGTGTAGTCGCGCAACTGGTGCGACGAGGGCTCGCTCCAGCCGCATTCGGCTTGGGCCGGCGCCCAGCCCTCGCTTTCCGCTACCTGGATGGTGCGGTCGATCTGGTCCAGCAAGCCCTGGATGCCGTTCTTGCGGATGGCCACCGTGGGCACCACCGGCATACCCAGCTCGGCCGACAGCTCGGCGGCATCCACCGCCAATCCCTGCTTCTCGGCCGCATCCATCATGTTGAGGGCCAGGATCACCGGTCGGCCCAGCTGCTTCAATTCCAGCGCCAGCCGCAGGTTCAGGCGCAGGTTGGTGGCGTCGGCGACGAAGAGGATGGCGTCCGGCACGTCCTCGCCGTCCATGCGGCCCAGCACGACATCGCGCGTCACCGCCTCGTCGGGCGAGCGGGCGCGCAGGGAGTAGGTGCCCGGCAGGTCGATGACCTTGACCCGGGTGCCGGCGGGGCTGGTGAAATTGCCTTCCTTCTTTTCGACGGTGACGCCGGCATAGTTCGCCACCTTATGGCGGCTGCCGGTGAGCGCATTGAACAGCGCCGTCTTGCCGCTGTTGGGGTTGCCCACCAGGGCAACGCGCGGCGGCGTGATCTCCTCTGCCATCAGCCGTCCTTGCCGGGCAGGCGCTTCACAAGGATGGCGTCGGCTTCGGCGCGGCGCAGCGCCACCGTGTGGTCGTTGACGCGCACGGCGATGGGATCGCGCTTGGGAAAGCCCTCGTGCAGGATTTCCACCCGTGCGCCCTCGACGAAGCCCATTTCGATCAGCCGGCGCTCCAACTCGCCCTCGGGCAGGGTGGTCTCGATCCCGCTTTCATCCAGCGCGGCGATTTCCGCCCGCGTTCCCTTGCCCAGGGTTCCCAACGGAAAGGTTCCACCAGAATTCTGTGTCATCGACTGATCCAAGGTGCGACACCCCTTAGGGTAAGTGCGGCGGTCTCCTCAGATTCGTGAAATTACGAATGATGCGCAACCGCTAAATCCGCAATGTCCGTATGTCTATTGCAGCGCACCCATGCACGGATGCGAGACGGTGAGGCTTTGTCGCCGCTCGGGTTTGCCAGTCGGCCGCCGTGCCTTCGGCGAGGCATATCAGGGCTCCGCCGGTGTCAGGAAGGCGTCCACCCGCAGGCCGCTGGGCAGGTCACGGGTCTGCAGGTCGACCATCACCTCCAGCACGCGGGTATCGACCCGCTCGGCCGGCTGTTCGGTATGGATGGCTTTGCGGCCCATCATGCTGCCGATGCGGGTAACGCGGCCGGCAAAGCGGGTGTCGCCATAGCCGGGCGCGGTCACATAGGCCGGCTGGCCCAGCCTGAGGCGGGCGATGTCGGCCTCGTCCACCTCGGTGCGCACGCGCAGCACGCTGTCGTCGCCGACCGAGACGATGGGCGTTTCCACATTCTCGCTGACCATTTCTCCGATACGACGGTGGATGCGCAGCACCAGCCCGTCCACCGGGCTGCGCACGAAGGTGCGGTCGTAGGCGGCGCGCAGCTCGGCCAGCCGGCCTTCGGCCAGCGCCACCTGGGCTTCGGCCACCTCCACGTCGTCGCTGCGTGCCGTCGTGTCGACGGTGTCTCGGCGGTGGATGGCGGCCTCCAGCCGTGCCTTGGCGACCTGGTATTCCCGCTGGGCGCGGTCGAAGGCCTGGCGGCTGGCGTGGCCGGCGCGGGTCAGCGCATCCTGGCGCTCTAACTCGGCGGTGGCTTGGGACAGCACGGCGCGGGCTTCCTCCACCGCGGCGTGCGCCTCGCGGCGCTCCGTACCGCGCGGACCGTTGATCAGGCGCTTGAGCGCCGCCTGCTGCAGCCGCAGGCTGGCTTCCGCCTGGCGCACGCGGGCCAGATGCTCGGCGTTTCCGATGACCGCCAGGATCTCGCCCACTGCGACGCGTTGCCCTTCTTCGACCCGCACCTCGGCCAGCCGGCCGGTGATGGCGGCGGCCACGTGGATTTCCTCGGATAGTGGCTCCACCTTGCCCGGCGCCGCCACCATGGGGCTGGGCAGGCTGGTCACGGCGGTGTCGCCGGTGGTGGCGCGGCCGCTGCCGCCCAGGGCGAAGAACAGCGCAAGGGCGCCGATAGCGGCGCCGGCGGCCAGGATGCTTTTGGTCTTTCCGGTCATGGCACGATCACTCCATCGGCGATGGTCGCCACCCTGTCGGCGACGTCGAGCACGCGCGGGTCGTGGGACACCACCACCACGGTGCGTTTTCCCTCGCGGGCCAGGCGCAGCATCAGGTCCATCACCATGCGTCCGTTGCTGCTGTCGAGCGCTGCCGTGGGCTCGTCGGCCAGCAGCAGGGGCGGGTCGCCGGCCAGGGCACGGGCGATGGCGACGCGCTGCTTCTGGCCGCCCGAGAGCTTGGCGGGAAAGGCGTCCAGCTTGCCGCCCAGGCCAACCTGTTCCAGCAGGCCGGCGGCTTCGGATGCCGGCCGGCCCTTGAGGGCGAGAGCGGTGGCCACGTTCTCACGCGCGGTCAGGGCTGGGAACAGGTTGTAGCCCTGGAAGACGAAGCCGGCATTGGCAAGCCGGAACGCCGCCAATTGGGGGCGGTCCAGCCCGGCCAGGTCGGTGCCCAGCACACGCACGCTGCCCAAGCTGGGCGACAGCAGGGCGCCGATGACCGACAGCAGGGTAGTCTTGCCGCTGCCCGAAGGCCCCATCAGCGCCAGCATCTCGCCGCGTTCGACGGTCAGGCTGACACCGCGCAGGGCATGGCAGGCGGCCGAGCCCTCGCCGTAGGTGACGGTGACGTCGGTGGCCTTGATGGCGGCGGAGGTGATGGCGGCTTGGTACATGCTCACCTCTGGAACACCATCACGGGGTCCAATTGCAGCACCTTGCGGATGGATACCAGCGAGGCCAGGGTGCACATGCCCAGCGACACCACGAACAGCAGCGCGGCCAGTCCCGGCGGAATCAGGATCAGCGCCGCCGCCTTGCGGCTGGCGTCCATCAGCAACAACGAGGCGACGATGCCGACCGCATAGCCGAGGGTGGCGGCGATGGTGGCCTGGGCCAGGATGATGCGCACGATGAAGGACGACGGCGCGCCCATGGCGCGCAGCGTGCCGAACTCCCACAGGTGATCCATGGTGGTGGCGTAGAGCACCTGGGCGACGATGACCACGCCGACCACGGCGGCCAGCGCCGCGCCCAGGATGACCGACGAACCGGCGCCGGTAGTGTACATCCAGTAGGTTTCGGTGAGCTTGGCGAAGCCGCGGGCACTGCGCGCCTCCAACTCGGGCATGGTGGCGGTGATGCGCTCGGCCACCGCCTCGGGATCGATGCCGGGCGCGGTCTTGAGCAGCACGTAGGTGGCGCCGTCCTCGGGATAGTTGGCCAGTTGCAGCGCGTTTTTGAACGAGGCGAACACCAGCGGCGAGGTGGTGAACGAGCGGATTTCCCGGGTGAAGCCCACCACGCGGGCACGGTGGCCGTTGACCTCGGCGATGTCGCCGATGGCATGGACGCCCAGCTTGTCCTTGAACAGTTCGTCCACCATCACCGTATCGGGCAGGCGCAAATCGGCCAAATCGCCCGCTACCACGTTCCATGGCCCGGCCAACCCGTCATTGGGGTTGAACCCCACCACCATCATGTTCTCGCCACCGCCGCCGGGCTTCTTCCAGTTGGCGAACTGCACGATCAACCGTTCCGCCCGCTCGACCCCGGGCAGCGAGCGGACGCGATAGAGGTCCCGTTCGCGGATGCGTTGGGCGATGTCGAAATTCTTGGTGCCGCGTGCCATCACCCAGACGTCGGCGCGCTGGCGCAGCACCGCCTTGGTGATGGTATCGGAAAAGCCCAGGAACAGTCCGCCCTCCAGTGCGATCAGGATGACCGCGAAGACGATGCCCACCATGGTCACGGCGAAGCGGGCGCGGTCGTGCGTCAGGTTGCGCCAGGCGATCAGCAGGGCCGAGGCGTTGATTTGGCGGGCTGGCGCGGACAGGAGGGTGGAGGGCATGGTTAACACCGTTAAGTTAACGGCGTTATCTTACTCCAAGGGATCAAGGCGTCAAGCCGTTTGCAATTAATGATACCATAGCCTCGATGGTGGTTTCCGCTGTGGCGCCGAAGCATGTCGGGGCGATGATCAGCACCGCCACCAGTCCATGCAGCGCCGCCCAGCAGGCATTGGCGGTGGCGGCGATCTGTTCGGGTGGGGTTCCTGGCGGCAGCACCCGGGCCACGGCGCCGACCAGGAAGCTCTGGGCCGCTCTGGACATGGCGCCCTGTTCGATCTCCCTCGCTTCCCCGATCGGCATCGGGTTCAGCAGACCGGCGCGATAATGGCTGGGATAGGCCAAGGCGACGCGGATGTAGCAGCGCAGACCGCGCTCCAGCGCCTCGCGCGGGCCGTGGCTGGCCGCCGCTTCCACTTCCTTCTGCAGGGCCGCCACCAAGTGGGCGAAGAATTCCTCGGAAATGCAGGTCACCAACTCGCGCTTGTCGCGAAAATACAGGTAAATGGTGGTGGGCGACTGGTCGATCATGCGGGCGATCTTGCGCATGGAGACCGCTTCATAGCCCTCCGATGCGAACAGCTCGCGCGCCGCCGCCAGAATGCGTTCCCGCTGCGCTTCGGAATGGGCGGTGGACGCACGGGGGGGGATTGGGGGCATGTTCGTCCTCGGTTTGATGCGTCACCTTAGCTCATGGACCCGCCTGCGCCAACCGGGCCGGGACGGCTCCGACAGCCGTTTTGCGCCGGAACGTGCTCATCCGGCAGGCTTGCCATCCGGCCCGAAACCCCTTACAACCCGCCCATCGGGGTGTAGCTCAGCCTGGTAGAGCGCCAGCTTTGGGAGCTGGATGCCGGAGGTTCGAATCCTCTCGCCCCGACCAAAATCCCCCCGGTCATGAATGGGCGACGCGCACGGCAAAGAGCGATCCGCGATGCTCGACGGATTCCACGCGCACCTCGTGCTCCAGCAGCCGGGTCATACGCTCGACGATGGCCAGGCCAAGGCCGGTGCCGAGGGCGAAGTCGCGGGCCGAATTGCCCAGCTGATAGAATTCCTCGAACACCTTCTCCAGTTGGTCGGACGGAATGCCGCGCCCCGTGTCGTAGACCACCAGTTCCGTAGCATCAGTGCGGGTGCGGCAGCCCACCACGATGCCGCCGCGTTGGGTATAGCGGATGGAATTGGTGATCAGGTTGCGCATGATGGTGGTCAGCAGCGCGGGGTCGGAAACGATGATCTGGCGGGTGGGCACGTAGCGGAGTTTCAGCCCCTTGGCATGCGCCTGGGGCGCCATCTCGGCCACCAGGGGGGCGATCACCTCGTCCACGGCGAAGGGGCGACGCTCCACCGTTGCCGTGCCCAGGTCCAGCTTGGCCAGTTGCAGGATGGCATCCAGCAATTGGCCCATGCGGTCCACCGACAGCTGGATATTGGACAGCGCGGCAGCCTCGCGGGCGGGTAAGGGGGAGCCGGCCAACACGCTGGAAAACAGCGACAGCGATTGCAGCGGCTGGCGCAGGTCGTGCCCCACCGAGGCCAGGAGGCGTGTCTTGGCATCCAGCAGGCGTTGCAACTCTACGGTGCGCTCGTCCACCAGCCGCTTCAGTTCGCTGCGTTCCGCCCGGTTGCGGCGGGCGCGTAGGGCCAATCCGTGGATGGTTATCGCCAGCAAGGACGAACACATCATCGCCAGCAGGCCGTTGCGCCAAGCGGTCTTGCGCCAGGGCAACAACGCCTCTTCAACGTCGAGGCCAAAGGCCACCAACAGGGAGTAACCCTCCAACTGTTCGAAGGCGACGATCCGCTCGACCCCGTCCACCCGCGAGGATGAGCGAAAGACGCCCTGACGGTCGGCTGCGGCACCCGTTATCAGCGCGCTGTCCGTCGCCGCCTTGTCCAGGGGGGAGTCGGGCACGTGGACCAGGAAGCTGCCGTCGGTCCGCAGCAGGGCGACCATGCCCTCACGTGCGTTCAGCGCGGAGAGGAAAAAGCGCCTGAAGTAATCTTGATTCATCGCCACAGATATTATGCCGTCGAAGCCTTGCCGGCCGTCGATGCGGCGCTTGGAGAACGCAAAAGCCGGCAAACCGATGACCCGCCCCATATAGGGCTTCGAGACGTAATATCCGCCGCCGGCGGGTGCCGACTGGAAATAGTCGCGGTCGCGCACGTTGACGGGTGGGGCGGGAAAGATTGTGCTGCCCAAACGGACGATCCCTTCGCCGTCCACCAGCCAGATGAAGCTGCAGCCGTGGCAGCGTGCGGTCAGCTCGGCCATGTGGTGGTGCAAGAGCTCCGACCGGGCGATCTGGTCCCAACTCATCCCCTGTGTCTCGGCCTCCAGCAGCTCGATGGCCAGGGTCTGCGTCTCGAACACTTTGAGCACGTGCTCCGCGACGAGCCGGGCGCCGAAGCGGGCTTCGTTCTCCAAGGTGCGCATCGATGTCTGATAATCGCGCCAGCTTGAGATTCCCAGAACCGCGGCGGGGGCGAGCAGGGCGAGCGCCCAGCAGGCGGCGAGCGCATCACGTCGCGCCGGCCATGACCGTCGTCCCGCAGCTGTCGCCATAGTCCAACCCCTCCCTAAACCAGGAGTGTCATATGCCGAAAGGCAGGGAACGTCCATGTGCACAAAAGGCATGTTTGCATAGTACGAAAGGGATGCTTAGCCTTGCCGGAGCATTGTTTGTGAGGAGGGGACGTGCTTGCCTGGGGGCGGTGGCATCGCGGAAAATGCCCCGTGGGCCTGTGAGCACGTGGTGAAATGGGTAAGGTCAATCTTCCGGCAGAGGCAGCGAATGCCACTTTGACGGCGGTGTTGGATAATGCGCCGGTCAGCATCGCCTTGGTCGATCAGAACCGGAGATACGTCTTCGGGAACAAGTTTTTCTGCGAGACATACGGCATATCCCCCAATGCGATCGTGGGTATGTCGTCCCAGCTGATCTTTCGTTCCCAGGCCGATTGGGCCGAGGTGGGGCAGGAGGCCTACCCGGTCATCCGTGCCGGCGGCACCTACGACCGCGAGTACACTTTACGGCGCAGCGACGACAGCTCCTATCCGGCGCGGGTCATCGGTCGGCTGGTTGAGCCGACCGATCCCGCGTTGGGCACCATCTGGGTGGTCGAGGATCTGAGCGACCGCAAGGCGGCACAGGAAAAGCAGGCGGCCGAGATGGCCAACGTGGCAAAGTCCCGGTTCCTGGCCGCCGCTAGCCACGACCTGCGTCAGCCTTTCCAGGCGATGATGCTGTACAAGGCGGTGCTGGAGGGCCGCCTGACCGATGCCCAAGACATCAAGGTGCTGAAGGCGCTCGATGATGCCATGCAGGCGGGGCAGGAACTGCTGAACGCGCTGCTGCACGTCTCCACCCTCGAGGCCGGCATTACTCAACCGAGCATCGGGTCGATTGTTCTCGACGACGTGCTCGCGCCGCTCGCGGCCGAGTACGGCGAGGTGGCGTCGCGCAGCGGGGTGGGGCTGCGCTATCTGCCCAGCCACGCGGTGGTGAATACAGACCCGGTGCTGCTGGGCCGCATGGTCCGCAACCTTCTGTCCAATGCGGTGCGCTATACCGGCAACGGCCATATCCTGGTCGGGGTGCGGCGCGCCGGCCCCCGCAAGGTGCGTATCGAGGTATGGGACACCGGCACCGGCATACCTGCCGACCGGCTGGAGGACATCTGGGAGGAGTTCATCCAGTTGGACAACCCCGAGCGCGACCGCACCAAAGGCCTGGGCCTCGGACTCGCCATCGTGGCGCGCACGGCGAACCTGCTCGGTCACACCGTAGGAACGCGCTCCCGCCTGGGGGTGGGGTCGGTGTTCAGCATCGCGTTGGAGCGGGCCTAACCCTGAAAAACGATAGGCCGCCGGTCGGTGACGGGCGGCCTTCGCTTTTATTCTTGGGTTTCCTCGAACTAATGAAAACACCTTACACCACCCGACGGGGTGGGTTCAATGCCTGATATGCGTTTGCCGCATCGGGGCATGCAGGACTGTGCCTTTTCGCCGAACAGTCATTTGGCATATGGTCACCCCTGCCTAGCGCTTAGGTGCTAGGCATTCTTGGACGTTTCCTCCCTAAACTTGAGCCCCGGCTTCGTGCCGGGGCTTTTTTTTTTGATCCAACGCGGGTTAGCGGGGAACACTCCCCGCCAACAACCTCGTCATGGCCGGGCTTGACCCCGCCATCCTCGGGTGCCGTCTGCCGCGTTGCCGAATGGAGCCGCGTGGATGCCCGGAACAAGTCCGGGCGTGACGGCTTTTAGGTGAAAGAGGGGGGCAATCCCGCGCAAAGGGGAATTCCGCGGCGATTTTTTTATCAGTGATGGCCGCCGCAATGGGCGTGGTCCTTGGACCACTGGTCGAAGGCCCGCATCATGATGCCGCGCAGCTCCGACGCCTTGGCGGTGGGGAACAGGTCGGCCAACATGTCCCAGACCTTGCCGTTCTGCAGGAAATTCTGCCCGAAGGTTTCCAGGTCGGCGGCGTTGTCGTGGTCTAGCGCGTCGTAGATGTGCTTGTACAGGCGGTCGGCTGTATTCTGGTCCATGCGCATTTCCTATTTCTGGCGATTAGTCCGCCCGCTATCCCTAGTTAGCTGGTCGTGCTGACAGTCCAGGAACAGCTTTCGATTTCCTCGCGCCCCTCAAGGGCGGTGACAACGGCATCCAGTTCGTCCGGCTCTGCGGTGGTCGGGACCAGGACGGCGGCCAACTCGACCTGGTCCTCGCCCTCGGAAAGAACCTCGATTTCGCGGATGGGATAGTTCGCCTTTTCCAATTCGGTGAACAGGTCCTCGCGCACGTCTGCCGCCACCGACGGGTCGCAGACCACGTGGACGCGGTAGATCGCTTCCGTCACCCGCTCGTCCATGGGTTTGCGGTTGATATAGTTCACCAGGGGACGCAGCAGGGTGTTGCCCGCCAGGACGAAGACCGTCAAGAGGATCGCCTCGGCGGCCAGATACG
>DATJKV010000065.1:0-6040 GCA_035491155.1 Magnetospirillum sp.
TGGTAAGATGACAATTACCTGATGGGTACATTCCACGTTTTGCTTCAGATGACATTCTTTTGCCACCATTTGACACGACAATGTCACAGCTGGCCCTCAGGCTGGTTGCGTCACCCCGCCGGCTTTCGGCATGCTTTCCCTTGGGCGCCCCAACAGCGATGCAGCTTCCCGCCATGACCCTCCCGCGTTTCCTCCCCCTGGCCCTGTCGGCCCTGCTCGCCCTCTCGCTGTCGGCCTGCGCCGGGCTGAGGGGTAACGACACGGCGCTGCCGCCGCACACCGCCGCCCCGTCTCAGCAGGCCGGCTCGCAGAACGCCACACCACCCAAACCGGCGACGAAACCGGGCGCCGACTTGAAATCGCTGCGCCCGATGCCGCGCCCGGACGCCGAAGCCAAGGACATCCCGCAGGCCGGTCTTGTGACGCCCAAGCTGGTGGGCCTGTCCGAGGACGAGACCATCGGCCTGCTGGGCCGGCCGGCCGAAGAGACCCTCGACCCGCCGGGCAAGACCTGGGTCTACCGGGCCTTGGGCTGCCGTCTGTCGGTGCACCTGTTCCCCGACATGGAGAAGGGCGGCTTCTATGCCTTGGACTACAGCTCGGACAGCGCCCGCGAACCGTGCCTAGGCAAGGTGGCCGGCGAGGCTCGCAAGAAGGGCAGCGCCGTGACGGAGGATGGCGGCAAGGCTGGCTGAGGCCCCTTGTGCCAGCGCCCACCCTGACCGATCATCGACAGACGGAAAGGGAGGACGCACCATGCTGAAGCGCCTGTTGTCCATGGGAGCGGCCGCACTGGCGGCACTGGGGTCGGGCTGCGGCGACGGCCCGGCCACGGTGTCGGGCTGGCGCAGCCCGTCGGCCTGGAGCTCCATGGTCTACGCCAGCTCCCACGGCCCCTTGCTGCTGGTGGTGCATGGCGCTCCCTTCGGCGAGGACGCCCTGGGCTTCCGTGCCCGGGTGGCGCAGGCCATGACCAACCAGATCATCGGCCGCCCGCTGGCCTTCACCATCGATCCCGAGGCGGCGCCGCAGGCGCGCTACCGCGTGGTGCTGGCGTTCAACCCGCCCGATGACACCAACCCGCGCGCCTTGTGCGAGGGTCGCATCGCCACCGCCGCCCAGCCACGGGACAAGCTGACGGTGCATGGCGCCTTCTGCGACGGCTCCGACCTGCTGGCTTCGGTGACCGGCTGGGTGGCCGGGGTGAAGGACGACGGTGACCACCGCTTCGCCCAATTAATGGGCCAGGCGGTGCGCGACCTATTCGGCAATCCGCCCAATTAGTGACTTCTGCCCAACATCTGTGGTAGAGTTAACATCTCGTTAGGAGATGGCCATGGAAGTCGCCGCCCTCGCCCAGATGTTTTTGACGCTTAAGCGCGCCGAAGCCGGGCAGAACGCGTCCATGCAGGCGATGAAGACCTCGCTGCAACAGGACACCGCCGTCCTGCAGATCGTCGCCGCCGCCACCGCGCCGACCGCCCAAGCCGCACTCCCCGCCCCGTCCGACTCGGGCAAGGGGTTGGTGGTGGACATCCTCGCCTAGGCAAGGTCTCGCATCTTCGATTTTGATGGGTTCGTCATGGCCGGGCTTGCCCCGGCCATCCGCCGTCGTCTGTCGCAGTGCCGGTTGGGCTCGCGGAGTTCCCCGACAAGAAACAAAAAGGGCGCCCCTTGTGGGACGCCCTTTTCGCAACCTTGAAAGGCCTGAGGAGATTACTCCTCGCCCTCCTCCGACTTCTCGGCGGTGGGGCCGGAATCCAGGCCCTTGGCGGCCGGGTCGCGGTCGACCAGCTCGATGATCGCCATCGGAGCGCAGTCGCCATAGCGGAAGCCGGCCTTCAGCACGCGGGTGTAGCCGCCGTTGCGGGCCTTGTAGCGCTCGGCGATGACCGAGAACAGCTTCGAGACCACGGCGTCGTCACGCAGGATGGCGAAGGCGCGGCGACGGTCGTGCAGGGTGCCCGACTTGCCCAGGGAGATGATCTTCTCGGCGATCGGACGCAGGTCCTTGGCCTTGGGCAGGGTGGTCTTGATCTGCTCGTGCTTGATGAGCGCGTTGACCATGTTGGCGAACATCGCCTTGCGGTGCGAGCTGGTGCGGTTCAGCTTACGACCGGACATACCGTGACGCATGGGATCACTCCTTGGGTTTGGCCTCGACGCGCGAGGTCCGATGATGTTCCCAATCGCCCTCTTGCGAAGCACGACCGGGGCGGGCCGTCATGGCCCTGGAAAAACAATTCGGCGCGACGCTGCGGATCAACCGCGCGTCGCGCCGGAAACCGTCGAACCCTTAGTAGGGCTCTTCCAGCTTCTTGGCCAGTTCCTCGATGTTCTCCGGCGGCCAGTTGGGGATTTCCATGCCCAGATGGAGACCCATCTGCGACAGGACTTCCTTGATCTCGTTCAGAGACTTGCGGCCGAAGTTCGGGGTGCGCAGCATCTCGGCTTCGGTCTTCTGGACCAGGTCGCCGATGTAGATGATGTTGTCGTTCTTGAGGCAGTTGGCCGAACGGACCGACAGCTCGAGCTCGTCAACCTTGCGCAGCAGGTTCTTGTTGAACGGCAGCTCGTCCTTCTTCTCTTCCTCGACCACCTGGGTCGGCTCTTCGAAGTTGATGAACAGCTGCAACTGGTCCTGCAGGATGCGGGCGGCCAGGGCCACCGCGTCGTCCGGGGTCACGGCGCCGTTGGTCTCGACCACCATCGACAGCTTGTCGTAGTCGGTGACCTGACCGACGCGGGTGTTCTCGACCTTGTAGGCGACCTTCTTGACCGGCGAGAAGATGGCGTCGATCGGGATCAGGCCGATCGGCGAATCCTCGGGACGGTTCTGCGACGCCGGGACATAGCCCTTGCCGGTCTCGACCGTGAACTCGATATTGAGCTTGGCGCCCTCGTCCAGGGTGCACAGCACCAGGTCGGGGTCCATGATCTCGATGTCGTGTCCGGCCTCGATCATGCCGGCCTTGACCTCGCCAGGGCCGGTGGCACGCAGGTGCATGCGCTTCGGCCCCTCGCCATGCATGCGCAGGCCGAGGTTCTTGACGTTGAGGATGATGTCGGTGACGTCCTCACGCACGCCGGGGATCGACGAGAACTCGTGGAGCACGCCCTCGATCTGAATGGCGGTGACGGCGGCGCCCTGAAGCGACGACAGCAGCACGCGGCGCAGGGAATTGCCCAACGTCATGCCAAAGCCGCGCTCAAGCGGCTCGGCAACCACGGTAGCGGAACGGGACGGGTCAGCCCCGGCCTCAACCTGAAGCTTGGAGGGCTTGATCAGTTCCTGCCAGTTCTTCTGAATCACGAGCGTGACCTCATGCTAGGAACAATCCATGGTCCCCTATCAACGGCATGGCCGCCGCCTCCCGTGACGGAAGGCGGCGGCAACGCCCGACTCTGGGGACCTCCGATCAGACGCGACGACGCTTGCGCGGACGGCAACCGTTGTGCGGGATCGGGGTGACATCGCGGATCGACGTGATGGCGAAGCCGACGGCCTGCAGAGCGCGCAGAGCGCTCTCACGGCCGGCGCCAGGACCCTTCACCTCGACCTCGAGGGTGCGCATGCCATGCTCCATCGCCTTCTTGCCGGCATCTTCGGCGGCAACCTGGGCGGCATAGGGAGTCGACTTACGCGACCCCTTGAAGCCCTGCATGCCCGAGGACGACCACGAGATCGCGTTGCCCTGGGCATCGGTGATGGTGATCATGGTGTTATTGAACGTGGCGTTCACGTGCGCGACGCCCGAGGTGATGTTCTTGCGCTCGCGGCGGCGAGGGCGCGCGGCAGCAGCAGGCTTAGCCATCTGAGGTGATCCTTACTTCGTCGCTTTCTTCTTACCGGCGATCGGCTTGGCCGGGCCCTTGCGGGTGCGCGCATTGGTATGCGTACGCTGACCGCGGACCGGCAAGCCACGGCGATGACGCAGGCCGCGATAGCAGCCCAAATCCATCAACCGCTTGATGTTCATGGCGACCTGACGACGCAGGTCACCTTCGACCTGGAAGTCGCGGTCGATCAGCTCGCGGATCTTCAGAACCTCGTCGTCGGTCAGCTGGTTGACCCGACGCTCGTCCGGAATGGCGAGGGCGGTGCAAATCTGCGCCGCCTTGGCACGACCGATGCCATGGATGTAGGTCAGCGCGATCAGAACGCGCTTATTGGTCGGAATATTGACGCCAGCGATACGGGCCAAAGCTGGTTACTCCTTCACACGATCAAAGGGAGGAATGTGTTCCATCCCCCGCTTGCACACCGGCATGGGCTCATCCCAGAGGCCGAAATTCAAAAAACACCACACCGGGCCTCGCCCAGCATGGGGGAAACCGAAGGTGCGCGATTATAGGGTGAATCGGCGAAGAGTCAACGCAAAGACTCTTCGCCGTTTTCCCTTACCCTACCAACGCGGCGCCGAGGATCTTCTCGAGCGCCTTGGTCACGTCCGCGATATCCTGGGTGCCATCGACCAGATGGTAGTTGCCCTTGCCCTGGTAATAGGGAATGAGCGGAGCCGTCTGGGCGTGATAGGCCGCCAGGCGCTTGCCGACGGTCTCGGCGTTGTCGTCGGCGCGGCGAGTGAACTCGGTCCCGCCGCAGGCATCGCAGACACCGTCCTGCTTCGGACGCTGGAACTTGTCATGGTAACCGGCGCCGCACTTGGCGCAGGTGAAGCGGCCGGTGATGCGCTCGATGATCGGCTCGTCGGGGACGCGGATCTCGATGGCGAAATCGAGCTTCTTGCCCTTCTTCGCCATCATCGCGTCCAGCGCCTCGGCCTGGGCAACGGTGCGGGGGAAGCCGTCGAAGATGACGCCGTTCTTGGTGTCGGGGGCGTCCAGGCGGTCCTCGATGATGGCGATGACGATGTCATCGGACACCAGCTGACCGGCATCCATCACCGCCTTGGCGCGCTTGCCCACCTCGGAACCCGAGGCGACGGCGGCGCGCAGCATATCGCCGGTGGACAGCTGAACCAGGCCGTACTTGTCCATCAGACGCTTGGCCTGGGTACCCTTGCCGCCGCCGGGCGGCCCCAACAAAACCAGGTTCATCTCTGCTTCTCCCCTTTTGGCCGCGGGCGCTTAGCCCCGACGGCCTCTGAGACGGGACTTCTTGATGAGTCCCTCGTATTGATGCGCCAGCAGATGCGACTGGATCTGGGCCACGGTGTCCATGGTCACCGTCACCACGATCAGCAGGCTGGTGCCGCCAAAGTAGAAGGGCACCGACCACTTGGCAATCAGGACCTCCGGCAGGATCGACAGGCCAACCAGGTAGGCCGCGCCGATGACGGTCAGGCGGGTCAGTACGTAATCCAGGTAGTCGGCGGTGTTCTTGCCGGGGCGGATGCCGGGGATGAAGCCACCGTACTTCTTCAGGTTATCGGCGGTATCGGCGGGGTTGAACACCACGGCCGTATAGAAGAACGAGAAGAAGATGATCAGGCCGGTATACAGCGCCAGATACAGCGGATGGCCGCGGCCCATCAGGGCGGTGAAGGTGGTCAGCCACTCGGGGCCGCCCTGGGCGGCGAACTGGGCCACGGTAACCGGCATCAGCAGCAGCGACGAGGCGAAGATCGGCGGGATGACGCCCGAGGTGTTGATCTTCAGCGGCAGGTGCGAGGATTCGCCGCCGTACATCTTGTTGCCCACCTGGCGCTTCGGGTACTGGACGATCAGCCGGCGCTGGGCGCGCTCCATGTAGACGATGAAGGCGATGGCGGCGATCGACAGCACCAGCAGCAGCAGGATCACCAGCACCGGCAGGGCGCCGGTGCGACCCAGCTCAAGGGTGGCGGCCAGCGCATGCGGTAGCTGGGCGACGATGCCGGCGAAGATGATCAGCGAGGTGCCCTGGCCGATGCCGCGGGCGGTGATCTGCTCGCCCAGCCACATCAGGAACACGGTGCCGCCGACCAGGCTGACGACCGCCGACAGGCGGAAGAAGATGCCGGGATCGAGCACCGCGGTGCCCGCCGAGCCGCGGAAGCCCTCGAGCCCGACCGCGATGCCGTAGGCCTGGACCGCC
>DATJKV010000066.1:0-3947 GCA_035491155.1 Magnetospirillum sp.
CAGGTCGGCGCCCACCAGATCGGCAGAACTCACCTCCGTCCTGGCCGCCAGGGGATGGTCGGCGGCGCAGGCCAGCAGGAACGGGTCCTGGGCCACTTCCAGGGTTTCGATGTCGGACGCCGCATAGGGCAGCGCGATCAACACCACGTCCAGGTCACCCGCCCCCAGCCGATCCAGCAGCCGGGCGGTCAGGTCCTCGCGCAGGTAAAGCCGCAGCTTGGGATGAGCCTCGCGCAGCCGGGGCAGTACGCGGGGCAGCAGATAAGGGCCGATGGTGGGGATGACGCCCAGGCGCAACGGCCCGGACAAGGGTTCGGAGGCCGCCGCCGCCAGATCGGAGATTTCCTCGGCGCCGCGCAGCACAACGCGGGCCCGCTCGACCACCTCCTCGCCCAGCGGCGTCAGCATGACCTTGCGCTTAGTACGCTCCACCAGCACGACGCCCAGCAGATTCTCCAGTTCCTGAAGGCCGGCCGACAGGGTGGACTGGGTGGCCAGGCAAGCCTCGGCGGCGCGGCCGAAATGGCGGTGCTCGGCCAGGGCGACCAGATAGCGCAACTGGCGCAGGGTCGGCAGGATCTTCACGCCATCGCCTCCTTCGATTTATTTGATAATTATCGGAAGGAATGGTCGATTACACAAGGCGTGACAGCCGACAAAATGTCAGCCGGACCTCTGGTGGCCTCGAGTGGCGTCATGGCCGGGCTTGACCCGGCCATCCACGTCTTTCCGGCGGCACCGTACCGGACGTAACCACGTGGATGCGCGGATCAAGTCCGCGCATGACGGCTGGATTCGCGCTCAGAAAACCCCAGAAGCGGCACTGACGAGCCAAAAAAGAAACCCCGCAGCGGCGCCTGTCCGCTGCGGGATTCCTTAGGTCGGAGGCTGGCTCCGGTTACTTCTTCAGGTAGTCGCGGATCAGCACTTCGGCGATCTGCACGGCGTTCAGCGCGGCGCCCTTGCGCAGGTTGTCCGACACGCACCAGAACGACAGGCCGTTGTCGATGGTAGGGTCCTGGCGGATGCGGCTGACGTAGGTGGCGTCCTCACCCACGCACTCGATGGGGGTCATGTAGCCGCCGGGCTCGTGACGGTCGATCACCAGCACGCCGGGGGCCTTGGCCAAGGCGGCGCGGGCCTGTTCCACCGAGACCGACTTCTCGAACTCGACGTTGACGGATTCCGAGTGGCCGACGAACACCGGCACGCGCACGCAGGTGGCGTTCACCTTGATCTTGGGGTCGAGGATCTTCTTGGTTTCGACCACCATCTTCCATTCTTCCTTGGTCGAGCCGTCGTCCATGAAGACGTCGATCTGCGGGATCAGGTTGAAGGCGATGGGCTTGGGGAACTTTTGCGGCTCGCGCTGATCGTTGACGTAGACGCCACGGGTCTGCTCGAACAGCTCGTCCATGCCTTCCTTACCGGCGCCCGACACCGACTGGTAGGTCGAGACCACCACGCGCTTGATGGTGCCCAGCTGGTGCAGCGGCTTCAGCGCCACCACCATCTGGATGGTCGAGCAATTGGGGTTGGCGATGATGCCCTTCTTCTTGTACTCGGCGATCGCCTCGGGGTTCACCTCCGGCACCACCAGCGGAATGTCGGGGTCCATGCGGAAGTGCGAGGTGTTGTCGATCACCACGCAGCCGGCGGCGGCGGCGCGGGGGCTGTGGATGGCCGAGACCTTGGCGCCCGGCGAGGACAGGGCGATATCGCAGCCCTTGAAGTCGAACTTCTCGAGGTCCTGGACCTTCAGGATCTTGTCGTCGCCGAACGAGACTTCCTTACCCACCGAGCGCGACGACGCCAGCGCCACCACCTCGTCGGCGGGGAAATTGCGATCGGCCAGCGTCTTGAGGATTTCGCGGCCGACGTTACCCGTGGCTCCGATGACAGCAACCTTGTAACCCATGATCCCTACTCTCCGTTTTGGGAGCCCTTGTCTGCGCCCCGAGCGCTTGAGCCAATTACGCCAAAGCCCGCGGGGTGTTCCGCGGGCCTTTGGTGAAGTCGTGACGAACCGGCCCGCGTCTAGTCGGTGGTGGCACCGGTTTTAGTAGTGATGGCGACGAAGGTCGCGCCCTGGGCGGCGCCCAGGTCGTCAATCGCGGCGGCGATGGCGAAACGACCAGACATGATGACCTCCATCGGACGGCATGCTTTACCGCAAGGCACCGCTGGTCCGCAAGCAGAAAGCCTAGATCCATGCCATGGGAAAGACGGCCCCCATGCCCAAGGGCATGGGGTTACTTCGCCTACTTGTTCCTGATGCCCGAGCACACGCGGGCGACGAAGGCGTCGATGTCGTCATTCATGCCGACGGTGCGCGCCGCCAGGTCGCCGGCGGCGACCAGAACCTGGTTGGCGGCCTCGGTGGCGGTGCCGGCCACCTGGCTTACCTCGCTGATGGTGCCGGCCACGGTCTGGACGCTGGCAGCCACGTCGCGGATCGAGCGGCTGATCTCGGCCACGGCGGCCGATTGCTGCTCGGTAGCGGCGGCGATGCCGGTCGAGTTGTCGTTGATGTCGCGGATCATGCCGGCGATGGTGCGTACGGCGCTGGCGGCATGACCGGTGGCTTCGCGCATGCCGGCGATCTGGGCCGAAATGTCGTCGGTGGCGCGCGAGGTCTGGTTGGCCAGATGCTTGACCTCGTTGGCCACCACGGCGAAGCCCTTGCCCGCCTCGCCGGCGCGGGCCGCCTCGATGGTGGCGTTGAGCGCCAGCAGGTTGGTTTGACTGGCAATCTCGGTGATCATGTTGACCACCTCGCCGATCTTCTGCGCCGCCTCCAGCAGGCCGTGGATGGCCTCGTCCGTCTCGCCGGCCACCCGCACGGTCTCCTGCGCCATGTCGGCCGAAGCCTGGATGCGCGAGGCGACTTCCGAGATGCCGCCCGAGACCTGCTCGGCGGCGGCGGCGACGCCCTCCACATGGGAGGAGGCATCCTCGGCTGCGCGGGCCACGGTCGCCGATTGCTCGCTGGTCTGGTTGGCGATGTCGCTCATCTGCTGGGCGGTCGCTTCCAGTTCGGTGGCGGTGCTGGCCACCGCCTGACTCATATGCTTGATGGTGTTGCCGACGCCGGTGGCCTCGGTGACGAAGTCCTTGCTCTTCTGTTCCATGCCCGACAAGGCCGCGTTGATCAGCCGGGCGTGGTCCGAGAACTCGCCCACTAGGCCGTCCAGCAGGATGTGGCGGAAATAGCGCCCCTCGGCCGTCTTGGCCATGGCCGCATCGGCTTCCTTGGTGAACGCCTCGGTGAGGTCGAGCAGGCGGTTGACCGAATGGTCCAACTCGCCCAGCACGCCGCTTTCGGAAATGCCGACCACGCGCACGTCCAGGCGCCCGTTGGCGGCCTGGGCCAGAACACCGGCGGCGCGGTGGATATTGGCCCGGGCCTTGACGACGAAGGCGAGGCCGGCCAACCCGGCGGCCAGCGCCAGCGCCGCCACCAGGCCGTGGAACAACTCGCCGTCGATCAATTGCTGCACCAGGAGGACCAGCCCGGCCGCCGCCGCGACGGCCGACGCCCACAGCGCCCTAGAGAGCGAAGACGAATTCATCGTACGGCACTCCCAGCGCTTGAAGCTTGTCCACCATGGCCTTGAAGCCGGCTTCCATCCCCGCCTTGCGGTCGTCGTGGCCGGCTTCCACCGCCAGCAACTCCGCGTACAACCCCTGGGCCTTGGCCACCGCCTCGCGCCTGGGGCTGCGCCGGTTGGAATGGTAGCTGACGATATTGCCCTTAGCGTCGAAGGTGGGGGTGATGTGGGCCAGCACCCAGTAATGGTCGCCGTTCTTAGACCGGTTGAGCACGTAGGCGAAGCATTCCTTGCCCGCCTGGATGGTGTCCCACAGCAGCTTGAACACACAGCGGGGCATGGCCGGATGGCGGATGATGCTGTGCGGCTTGCCGAGGATTTCCCCCTCGGTATAGC
>DATJKV010000067.1:0-11325 GCA_035491155.1 Magnetospirillum sp.
GGAGCGACCGTTCCGGCCGCGCCGTCAGTACAAGATTCAGGAAGTCATCAAACGCCGCCAGGTCATGCTGGTGCAGGTCGTCAAGGAAGAGCGCGGCAACAAGGGCGCCGCGCTGACCACCTACCTGTCGCTGGCCGGCCGCTATTGCGTGCTGATGCCCAACACCGCCCGTGGCGGCGGCGTCTCGCGCAAGATCGTCAGCACCACCGACCGCCGTCGCCTGAAGGCCATCGCCCAGGAGCTGAATTGCCCCGAAGGCATGGCGGTGATCGTGCGCACCGCCGGGTCCGAGCGCTCCAAGACCGAGATCAAGCGCGACTACGAATACCTGCTGCGGGCCTGGGACCAGGTGCGTGAGCTGACCCTGAAGTCGTCGGCGCCGTCCCTGGTCTACGAGGAAGCCAGCCTGATCAAGCGCTCGATCCGCGACCTCTATTCGCGCGACATCGACGAAGTGCTGGTGGACGGCGAGGAAGGCTACCGCCTGGCCAAGGACTACATGCGCATGCTGACCCCCAGCCATGCCAAGAAGGTCCAGCCGTACAAGGACCCCACCATGCCCATGTTCCACCGCTATCAGGTGGAGACCCAGTTGGACGCCATGCATTCGCCGGTGGTCCAGCTGAGGTCGGGCGGCTACATCGTCATCAGCCAGACCGAGGCGCTGGTCGCCATCGACGTCAACTCGGGCCGCGCCACCAAGGAGCGCCACATCGAGGAGACGGCGCTGAAGACCAACCTGGAGGCCGCCGACGAGGTGGCCCGCCAGCTGCGCCTGCGCGACCTTGCCGGCCTCATCGTGATCGACTTCATCGACATGGAGGAGAGCCGCAACAACCACGCCGTCGAGCGCCGCCTGAAGGAAGCCCTGAAGGACGACCGCGCCCGCATCCAGGTGGGCAAGATCAGCGCCTTCGGCCTGCTGGAACTGTCGCGCCAGCGCCTGCGCCCCAGCTTGCAGGAGACCACCTTCACCCCCTGCCCCCACTGCGCCGGCACCGGACTGGTGCGCTCGGTGGAATCGGCGGCCATGCACGTGCTGCGCGCCATCGAGGAAGAGGGTATCCGCCGCCGATCGTCCGAGGTCACCGTCTACGTGCCCTCGTCCATCGCGCTGTACATCCTCAACCAGAAGCGCGACGCCCTGGCCGCCATCGAGGAGCGCTATGAGTTCAGCGTGTTCCTGCTGGGCGACGACAGCCTGATCCCGCCGAACCTGCG
This sequence comes from Magnetospirillum sp., assembly GCA_035491155.1. Taxonomy (GTDB): domain Bacteria; phylum Pseudomonadota; class Alphaproteobacteria; order Rhodospirillales; family Magnetospirillaceae; genus Magnetospirillum. The sequence goes on from DATJKV010000067.1 coordinate 1,222, forward strand.
CATGGAGCGGGTCAAGGCGGAGAACCGCCCCGAGGAGGCCCGTCCGGTGTCGCTGGAGGTGCCGCCGCTGACCGTCGTCGAGGACGAGGAAGGCGAAGAGGAAGTCGCCGAGGAGGGCGAGGAGGAGCGCACCCAGGCCGAGGGCGAGGGCGAGAACGGCGAACAGCGCAAGCGCCGCCGCCGCCGCCGCCGCAAGCGCCGCCCGGGCGAGCAGCCGTCGCAGCTTGACCTTGCCTCTGGCGAGACCGCCGAGGAAGGCGCGGAGAGCGGCGCCGAGGGCGAAGAGGCCGAAGAAGCTGAAGAGGCCGAAGCCGAAGGCGAAGAAGGCGATGAGAACGGCGAAGGCGAACTGGACGCCAACGGCGAGCGCCGCAAGCGCCGTCGTGGCCGTCGCGGTGGCCGCCGCCGCCGCCGCAACCGCGAGGGCGAGGGCGAGGCTGGCGAGGCCAGCGAGGCCGGAGAGCAGCAGCCCGTGGCCCTGCCGTCCGTGCCCGGCGGCGACCTGATCTCCAACCCGGACGCCGTCGCCGACGTGTTCGCCCAGGCCGAGGCCGCCGCCGAAGCCGAGGCCGCCGCCCGCGCCGCCCAGCCGGCCGAGGCACCCGCCGCCGAGGCGGTGGCCGAGGAAAAGCCCCGCCGCCGCCGCGCCCGCAAGGCCGAGGCCGAGGCGCCGGCCGCCGTCCAGGCCGAGGCCCAGGTGGTCGCCGAAGCGCCGGCCGAAGCCGCCCCGGCGGAAGCCGAGGCGGAGGCCAAGCCGAAGCGTTCGCGCGCCAAGAAGGCCGCCGAACCCAAGGCAACGGAGAAGGCCGAGCCCAAGACCCGGTCACGCGCCAAGAAGGCCGAAGCCCCTGCCGAAGCCGCCGAGGCGGAGGCCAAGCCGAAGCGCTCGCGTGCCAAGAAGGCTGCGGCTCCCGAGGCGCCCGCCGCCAAGGAAGCTCCTGCCGAGGAAGCCCCGGCCGCGGTCGAAGCCCCTGCCGCCATGCCTGCCGTGGAGGCCACTCCCGAGCCGGCCGTGGCCGAGCAGCCTGCCGCCGAAGCCGCTTCGGCCCAGCAGGAGGCCCCTGCCCCGGTCCGCCCGACCCGCAAGGGCTGGTGGAACCGCATGCTGTCCTAGTCGGACAGCCTGGGCTGACCTGACCAAAGGGGCCTCCCGCCATGCGGGAGGCCCCTTTTCTTTTCCGACCTCAATCGACCGGCCGATCTTGATTGACGAATTTGCTGTCGCCCCCGCCCGCGCCTGGGTAGCGTGAACGCAACTTCACCGGGGATAGCGATGGATCAGCCCGACCAGACCATTTCCGTCCACGACCGCCTGCTGAAGGCCGCTCGCGATTGTTTCCTGGCCGACGACTACCATAACGTCAGCACCCGCCAGATCGCCGAAGCGGCGAAGGCCAACGTATCCATGATCCGCTACTATTTCGGCAGCAAGGAGGGCCTGTACGAGGAGATGATCCGCCATAATCTCGCACCGCTTCTGGACGTGCTGGATGGCGAGACCTTGAACTCCCCCACGGGCTTCGTCGACTACCTGCGCCTGTACTATCGCACCATGAACGCGACCCCGGAATTTCCAAAGCTGATCCTCAAGGTGCTGGCCCTCAACCATGGCCCCGGCCGCCGCTTCGTCCAGCAATTGCTGGAACGGGGACGCACCAAGGGGGCGAAGCGGGTCGAGCAGATGAAGAACAAGGGCCTGGTGGCCCCCGACATCGATGCCGACGTCCTCAGGCTGTCATTCGTCAGCCTGGCCATGACGCCCATGCTGCTCAAGGACATCTTCGAGCAGCAGGCGGAACGGGCGATGGACGACGATTTCCTCGACAAGCTGGCCCGCTTCAATGGACGCCTGATCGCTGCGGGCATCGCCACTCTGTCCGCCGAAGGGCAAGCGACATGAAGATTCAGCGCCATTCCCTCGCCGCCCGCGCCTTCGCCCTGGCCGCGCGCCTGTCCAATGCCCTGCTCGCCTGGCCCAACCACGTGGTGCCGCCGCCATTCAGGCTCATGCAGATCGGCTCGGCCTTCTGGCAGTCGCGGGCGCTGTACGCCGCAGCTACCCTGGACATCGCCACCATCCTGGGTGACGACGGCCTGACTGTCGCCGCGTTGGCCCAGACGGCGAAGGCCGACCCGCGCGCCCTGGGGCGCCTGTTGCGCATGCTGGCGGCCATCGGTGTATTCGCGCAGACGGCACCGGGGATCTTTCGCAACAACAAGCTCTCCCACGCCCTGCGGTCGGATCGGCCGGGAAATGTCCGCGCCATCGTGATGATGCATAACAGTCCGGAGATGAGCCGGCCCTGGTTCGAGCAACTGGAAGCTGGGATACGCCTTGGCGAGGTTCCCTTCGAGCGGACCCACGGGACGCCGTTCTTCGATTACATGGACGCCCACCCGCAATTCGACGGCCTGTTCTCGGAAGCCATGGGCGCGGTGGACGCCCTGGCGGGCGACAGCTATGCGTGGCAGGTGGACTGGCGCCGCTTCGACCGGGTCATCGATGTGGGCGGCTCCAAGGGCGCGAAGGCGGTGACCCTGCTCAGGCGCCATCCCCACCTCAAGGCGCTGGTGGTGGACCGCGAGCCGACCATCCGGGGCGCTGCGGAGTACTGGATGGAGCGAGGCGCCGGAGACTGCCTGTCCCGGCTCGGTTTCGAGCCCGGCGACGTTTTCGGCTCGGTTCCAACCGCCGCCAACGGGCGCGACGCCTACCTGCTGAGCGCCGTCCTGCATTGCTTCGACGACGACACCGCCATCCGCGCCCTGGAGGTTGTCGCCCGCGCCGCCGCCCCTGCCCAGGCGACCATCATCCTCCTCGAGCTGGTGCTGCCGGACAGCGGCGCCGATCTCACCGCCGCCGCCATCGACATGCAGATGTTGATGGCGACCCGGGGCGGCGAACGAACCCGCGCCGAATGGGAACACGTCTTCGCCGGCGCCGGAGTACGGCTGGCCGAAACCGTCCACCTCGCCTCGTTCGCCAAGGCGCTGGTGCTCAAGCCTGTGGTGTGAGGTCTACAACCCGATCTTCGCCGCCACGATGGCAGCCTGGGTGCGGTTTTCCACCCTCAGCGCCCGCAGGATGGCGGTGACGTGCAGCTTGACGGTGATCTCGGCAAGATCGAGATCGCGGGCGATTTCCTTGTTGCTCTTGCCCTGGCGCAGCATAGCCAGCACGTCGCGCTGACGCGGGGTCAACGACTGGCGCACGTCGTCCGCACCGCCGCCATCCATGGGGGCGGGCAGATCGGGGACTTCCAGGCCGGGACTGATGAACGTCTCGCCCGAGAGCACCTGACGGATGGCTTCGAGCATGGAAATGCTGGGTGAGGCCTTGCTGATGTAGCCGTGGGCGCCGGCACTCAACGCCCGGCGCACGTCGGCCGGCTGTTCCGAGGCGGAAACAACCACCAGATGGAGATTGGGCGCGACGCGCTTCAGGGCCTCGATGCCGGAGAAGCCGTCCATGCCGGGCATATTGAGATCCACGAAACCGACATCCACGTCGGTATCGACCCGCACGGCAGCCAGTGCCTGGATGAAATCGGGGGCTTCGACCACTTCGAGTGGACCGTCCACCAGGTTTTCAAGTACCAGCCGAATGCCCTCGCGGAACAGGGCATGATCGTCGGCAAGCAGGACCTTCATTCCAGAACTCCCGGTTGGCGCGCGAATCAATGGCTTCCCATCCCCATCGCGCACTTTAACCACACTCCTTTTCCCGTCGCAATACTAGATTTTCCAGATGTAGCATCCGGAAGCGATTTCGTGTAACCATTTACTGACGACGCACCAATAGAAGACTGGTGCAATAACAGAGGAGCCAACTAACGTGCTGCGCAAACCGTCCATCCAGGTCGGTGACCGGTTCGTAAAGACTGGCGCAACTCAATCAATTGTTTGGGTTGTGTCAAAAATATTCCAACTTCCGGCGGAACCTGCCCACGCCAACTTGTTGAAAGAAGGCTCTGACACAGACACACTTACAATTTCTGTTCCCACGCTTGGCAATCCACATTTCTTCCGGCGCATGTAAAAATCGTAAATGCCGGGTAATTTCCCGCAGTTGGCGATGTTACATGCAATAGGAGAGTATGAAGCGGGCGATGGCGTCAACATCATCCCGGCGGAAGGTGGGCAATGCCGCGCCTTCCGCCGGATGATCACAAGCAATCGCAACAATCTCTCGTTGCGTTTCCGCAAGCATCGGCTTTCCGAGATTGGGGTCCCAAACTTCCAGGCGGGGATGGCTGCCGGCCTTGAAGCCCTCCACCAGCAGCAGGTCGGCACCACCCATGGCGGCGGCCAGGCGCGCAAGCGGCGGCTCGCCGTCTTCATTGGCATGCAGCAGGGAGAAACTGCGGGGCGAGGCGGTCAGCACCTCACCGGCGCCGACGGCAGCCAGCGCCTCGGCCTCCGCATCGCCGAAGGTGGGCTCGTGGTGGGTATGCTTGATGGTGGCGACCTCGACCCCCAGGCGCCTCAGCGCCGGGATGAGACGGACCATCAGGGTGGTCTTGCCGCTGCCGCTCCACCCGGCAATGCCGAATATTCTCATAGGCCGCAAGCCTAGCGCCCTTGCCGCCCCCTGGGCAACGCCGGTCTTTACCGGATGACCCCGGCGGCCTTCCACATCCGCGCCAGCGTACCGTCGCGCTCCATGCCGGCCAGCAGGCGGTTGACGGCATCCACCTCGAGCGGGCCGCCGCGGCGCAGCAGGATGCGGTGGTTGTAGCGCTGATCGAAGCGATCCGAGACCAGCAGGCGCTCGCGCGTACCCGGATTGCGGGCGAGATAGGAGTACAGGTAAGCGTCGGTCACCACCGCGATGTCCATGCGGTCGGCCAGAACCATCTCGATACTGGAGCGATGGTTGTTTAGCAGCTTCATGCCCCAGGTCTTGGACAGTTGGTCGGGATCGGCGACGAAATTGGCGAAGCCATAGTGATAGCCAAGGATGCCGACCAGGCGCTTGCCCCTGAGATCATCGAACCATTCCTGGCCGCGCCCCTCCTTGGCCGGGGCGATGTAAACCTCGCCGCCCTGCAGAAAGACGTTGGAGAAATCCACCGGCAGCCCCTTGGCCGCCCATTCCCATTCGGGGCTCTCGAAGAAGATGGCGTCGATATGGCCGTCGGCGATGTCGGCATAGCGACGCCGCGCCGAGGTGGCGACGAAATGGAACTCGTAGCGTGACTGGGCCTTGTTGAGCGCCTCGATGAGATCGACCGTCAGGCCCCTTACCTGACCGCCATCGGTCTCGACGAAAGGGGGGAACTCGTAGCCGCCGACACGAACGACCTCGGCGGCCCAGGACGGCTGAGACAGAAGGCCGCAGCACAGGGCGAACACCGCAAAGAGCGCTCTGAGCATACCTGCCCCTCCCATTCTCAACTCTAGTTTGAGATGGAGTGAACCCCATTTGACAGAATCTGTCCAGACGCCTGCCCCCGGGCGCCATGCGCTTGCCGGCAGAGACCTCTTCAGCCATGAAGACAATGCATAACAACCATGCGTATATCGCATGGCAGAGCTGAAGCGGAAACTCGCGGTTGCCGTCCGTCAGCCGCATGATAAAACTCATAAAAAATCATAATGAAAAAACAGGTGAGGAGACATCCGTGCCCAACAATTGGCGGGGGCCTTTCCCCTGGCTGTTGGCCGCCTTCATAGCCAATGTGGCCGTGGTGGTCGGTTCGGCGTACGCCCTGTCGCAGGACGCCGCCGACCAGGAAAAACTGACCGCCCTGGTGATGGTGGCGGTGGCCGGCGCGGCGGTCATGTTCGCGCTGGCGTGGAAGATCGTTGACTTCCAGGTGGTGCGGCTGGCCAAGCGCATGGCAGCCGAGGTGCGCGCCATCGCCCACGGCAGCAGCCGCGACGGCGTCGACCCCGGCCGCTATGCCATTCTGGCCCCGCTGCCCGAGGCGGTGAACTCGTTAAGCTCACGCATCGCCACCCTGCGCAAGGAACTGGCCGACGGCCTGGCCGGCGCCACCGCCAAGTCGGAGGAGACCGCGTCGCGCCTGGCCGCCATCCTCAACGACCTGCATGAAGGCGTGGTGGTGTGCAACCTGCGCCACCAGGTGGTGCTGTACAATTCGGTGGCCATGGACATGCTGGCCGAGGCCGGTCAGCTGGGCCTCGGCCGTGCGCTGTTCGAGACGGTGGCGCGCGACCCCGTGGTGCACATGCTGGAGATGCTGACCCACCGGCAGGAACTGGCCGGGCGCGGCACCCCCTTCCTGGCCGGCACCGCCGACGGCCGCATGCTGCTGCAGGCCCGCATGACCCTGATCCGCGGCCCCGAGGGCGACGTCACCGGCTATGTGGTGACCATGGTGGATGCCGGCCCGCAGGTGGCCGCCCTGGCGCGACGCGACGCGCTGCTGCGCGAGGTGGCCGAACAGATGCAGTCGCCGCTGCTGCGCCTGCGCCTGGCCGCCGACAACCCGCAACTGGTGGCCCGCGAGGCCGAGACCATCGAGGCCGCCATCAAGCGCGTCACCACCGGCTACGAGCGCGCCCTGTCGGAATGGTGGCCCATGGCCGACGTCCATTCGGGCGACTTCTTCGGCCTGGTGGCCCGCCGCTTCGAGGGCGACGCGCTGAAGGTCTCGGTTACCGGCCTGCCGGTCTGGCTGCACGCCGATTCCCACTCCCTGGCGCTGACGGTGGAAGCGCTCATCCGCCAGATTTCGGATCGCTTCGGCCTGTCCGAGATGGATCTCGCCGCCGGCTCCAACGACGAGGAAGCCTGGATCGAGGTGGGCTGGGCCGGTTCCACCGCCGCCAAGCCGGCGCTGCAGGGTTGGCTGTCCAAACCGGTGCCGACCCTGGGCGGCATGACCGTGCGCGACGTGCTGATCCATCATGCCGGCGATGCCATCCGCCAGGAGCACCGCTCGGGCTCGTCCTGGCTGCAGCTGCCCATGCGCAAGGGCGTCGAGGTGCGACTGCAAAGCCGCCCCGTCACCCTGCCCAGCCGCCCCGAATTCTATGATTTGGGCCTGCTGGACAACACCCGCGACATCGGCGAGCGCGGCAAGCAATCGCTGCGCTCGCTCACCTTCGTGGTGTTCGACACCGAGACCACCGGCCTGCAGCCCAGTCAGGGTGACCAGATCGTCCAGATCGGCGCCGTGCGCGTGGTCAACGGCCGCATCCTGTCGGGCGAAAGCTTCAACCGCATCGTCAATCCCGGCCGCCCCATTCCGCCGGAAAGCATCCGCTTCCACGGCATCACCGACGACATGGCCCGCGACAAGCCGCCCGTCGACGTGGTGCTGCCGCAATTCAAAGCCTATGCCTCGGACGCGGTTCTGGTGGCCCACAACGCCGCCTTCGACTTGAAGTTCCTGCGCATGCGCGAGCGGCAGTTCGGGGTGTGCTTCGACAATCCGGTGCTGGACACCATGATGCTGTCCAACTTCCTGGACGGCCCCGATGCCGGCCACTCGCTGGACGCCATCTGTGACCGCTTCGGCATCGAGATCACCGACCGCCACACCGCGCTGGGCGATGCCATCGTCACCGCCGCCGTGCTGCTTCGGCAGATCGACATGCTGGAGGAACGCGGCATTTCGACGCTGGACCAGGTGGTCAAGGAACTGGACATCAACATCCAGCTGCATCTGCGCCAGCAGACGCTGTAAACAAAAAGCCCCCTCCCGACCGGGAGGGGGCTTTTTTGCCTTCCAGCTCGTCAGCCCGCCACGCCGCAGATGTACTTCAGCGTCTTCAGGCGCTTGAAGCACCAGCGCAGGCGGTTGCGCATCTGCTTGTTGAAGCGCTTGGGCTCGATGCGGGCCGACGGCGCGATGCCGGCGGCCAGATCGGCCAATTGCTGGTCCAGCATCATGCGCATGACCACTTCGCGGATTTCCAGGAAGTCGCGCCAGTCGTCCTCGTGCAGAACGCCCTGGTCCTTCAGCGCGGTGTAGCGCTCGTCGGTGCCGGTCTGCATGACATGGGCGCGGATGGCGCGGAAGCGGGCGGCCGAAACCAGCGGCAGCAGGCCGAACTTCTTGGCATTCAGGCGGCCTTGCGTGGTGACGAACTCGCCGAACAGGCCCAGCGAGACATCCATCTTGGCCACGTGCTGGGCCAGGTACTGCATGAAGAAGGCCGACTGCGCCGCCTTCTCGACCGCATAGGTGCGCAGCTCGTCGGCCAGGACGCGATCGCCCCAAACCGGCTGGAAGTCGAAGAAAATGTCGCAGTACATGACCGTCTGATTCTCGACGGCATAGACCCAGTGGTGGACCTCGTCCTTCCATTCCTCCAGGCTCTTGCGCCACTTGGGCTCGCGCGCCATGACGCCGCCGTCGCAGAACGGGATGCCGGCGTCATTCAACAGCTGATTGACCCGGCGGCCCAGTTCGGCGAACCACACGTCGTCGGCGGGACCGCCGCGATGGACGATGGCGTTGTCCTGGTCGAACACCAGCAGGCTTTCACCACGGCCGCCCGAGCCCAGCACCAGCATGGCATAGGGGGCGGGAGGCGCCCCCCAGCCGTCCTCGGCCATGGCGGCCTCGGACAATTCCGTGGCACGCGCGGTGAGATCGCGGATGACCAGGGCGATCACCGAAGCGATGTTGCGCGCCGACACGCCCTCCGCCAGCAGGCTCTTGGCCAGCTTAGGCAGCGCCGCCATGGCCTCGGCCATGTCCTCAGGCCCGCGTGCCTCGTGCACCGAATCGCCCAGGGCCAGGGCATCGTTGGCGCGCACCTTGAGCAGCGCGCGCCCGGTCACCATGCCGATGGGGCGGCTGTCGGCGTCAACCACCACCAGATGGCGTAACCCCATGCGGTTCATCTTGCCCAATGCCACATAAACAAAAGCATCACCGTCCACCGCGGCCACCGGCCGGCTCATCACCTGGCCCAAGGTGGTGTCCAACCCCTGGGCGCCCTGGGTGGAGAGGATGCGCAACAGGTCGCGTTCGGTCAGGATGCCGGCGGCCCGCCCCAGATCGTCCACGGCGATGATCGAGGACACGCGCGAGGCGTACATGCTGTCGATGGCATCTTTCAGCGAGGTGTCGCCGGGAGCGGTCAGCACCGGGGTGCTCATCACCTCGCGCAGGCGGTGCTGGTACGGGAAGCTGTCGATTCTGGCCAGAGCGGCGACGTCGTTCATGGAGAGATCACCATAGAGGCGGATGGGCGGATCGCAACTGCGACGATATTAAGAAAAAGGTTATTGCAGACGCAAACGTTCCCACCCAAAAGTGTCGAAACAGAACACGATCGGGCGGTTATTTTTGACATACGCTGCCACTGAACAGTCCTGAAACCCGGAGAGGAAGGCGTATTAAGCGGAATTCAGGAAACGAAAGGCGCGTTCTTGTCGATTACTTTATCTTATTGCGCATAGTGCACTGCGAAATAACTTTGAGGATAAGAACATATCCTTAATCAATAATGCGGACACACTCGTATGGAGTTGACGGCATGGTAGGCGGATGTTAATGACAATGAAAGCCTCAGGCAAGCCGGGTGGCTATGCTGGAAACGCATAGGTATCCTTAACCGTCTGCGGAGCGCCAATCGAGCCGGCAGCAAGACCGGTAGAGAAAACAACGAAGCCGTCCGCCGACGAGCAGGACGGCTCAGATAGTGGAGGGTCAATTGTCACAAGTCTCGAACACGCAAGCTGTGCACGAGAGGATCCGGAACAATCCCAAGTTCCACGAACTGGTGTCCAAGCGCACCTCGTTCGCGTGGACGCTGTCCGCTCTCATGCTGGCCATCTATGCTGGCTTCATCCTGCTGATCGCCTACGGCAAGGACTTCCTGGGCACTTCGCTGTCCGGCGGCACCACCACCATCGGCTTCCCCATCGGCGTCGGCGTCATCCTGTCGGCCATCGTGCTGACCGGTATCTACGTCCGTCGCGCCAATGGCGAGTTCGACGAGCTCAACCGCCAGATCATCGAGGAATCCCGCTGATGAAGACGCTGAAATCCGCCTTCACGGCCGCGCTGCTCGCCACCGGCGGGCTGATGGCCGCCACCACCGCCGCCATGGCGGCCGGCGCCGACATGGGCAATGTCGAGAAGCAGTCCACCAACTGGCATGCCATCGTGATGTTCG
>DATJKV010000068.1:0-5462 GCA_035491155.1 Magnetospirillum sp.
GCTCGCGCAGGGCGTCGCGCATGTGCCGGCTGTCAAATCCGTGGAACAGCGCCGACCGCGTCAGCGCCGCTTCGGCCAAGCGGAACCGCTGGGCATCCACCGTAGGCTGCCGCCGCGCCAACCAAAGCAAGGCACGCAAAACCGCCGCCGCCACGCCACCTTCGGCCAAGCGCGGACGCACGGATTGGTCCAACCACGACCGCGCCTCTCGGCTGCGTTTCTCCAGCCGTTGCTGCCGCTGATCCAACAGGGCGCGTTCTTCCACCTGCATCACCTGACGAAGCGGCTCGTAGGTCATGTAGAAAAGACCTTCCACCGCGCGGTCACGGATGTCGCGGAAATGGTCCAGCCAACCGGCCATCATATCCGCACACTTCTCTTCCACCCGGCGGAAAGGATTGTCGGCCGACGCCTTGTGCCGGTCCGCACGGACCCGCCCGGCGAGATCGCTCACCATGGTCATCAGCGGATTGATTTCCGACCACAGCCAGCGATCCAGGCGATCCGGGTTGGCGCGCCGCAGCATCTCGGCACTGGCCGGATTGGCGAATTGTTTGATCCAAGGCGACAGGAAGGCCTCGTACGCGGTCTTGTTCAGCTGGCTTACCTGGGCGACCGGCAGGAAGTCCAACTCCTCCCGCCGACTGTCGTCGAGACCGCGGATATCATCCAGGTCGCGTTTCTGGAAGCCAACCTTCCAGCCGCTATCGGCCGAGCCCTCGATCACCATTTCGTAGAGGCCGGGAGGCAAGGTCGAGACGACGTCCAGATTGTCGATCATGGCGCGGTGCTCGCGCTTCGCCACCTTGCCGGAGACGAAGATGCCAAGATGGCCGATGGATTCGTGCAGCATGTAGATGATGACCTGGCCCTTGGCGCGGATGTCATCGACGCTGGCATAAACGTCCAATATCCAGTTCAGCGCCTGCTGCGGCGGGGTGATATTGTCGCCCTTCGAGGCGAAGATGATGACCGGCGCCTTGATGTTGCGCAGATCCACCGCCCTGCCTGCCGAGCTTTGGATATTGCCCCGGGCCAGCTGGTTGCCGACGAAGAGCTCTTCGGTGATGAACCCGATCTCATCCTTGGTCAGCAGGAAATGCCCGCCCCACCACCGTTCGAAGGTGAGGAAGCGCTCGGCCTCGTCGTCCACGTTGCTGAATAAATTGTAGGGCTTCTTGCAGTACGTATTGGCTGGATCAAGCTGCTCGAAATTGCTGACCAGACTGGCGCCGTCGAACAGGCCGTTGCCCAGGTCGCTGGACAGCGCCGCCATCCACGTCCCGCCCAATAAGCCGCCCAGATAGCGCATGGGATTGCGCCCCACCTCTCCCGCCCAATAGGACAGGGGCGCGCCATTGAGGATGACGACGCTCATCAGTTCGGGCGCGACGGCGCTGAGCATGGCCACCGCCCAGCCCGCCTGGCAGTTGCCGATCACCACCGGCCGGTCCTCGGCGTCGGGATGCAGTTCGGCAACCTTTTCCAGGAAAACCGCTTCCGCCTTGCCAACGTCCTCGATGGTCTGGCCTTCCACGGGCCGCGGCGAGAAACTCACGAAATAGCAGGGATAGCCGTTTTTCAAAGCCAGCCCGATCTGGCTGTCGGCCTTGAACCCACCGATTCCTGGGCCATGCCCGGCCCGCGGATCGACGACCACGATCGGCCGCTTGGCATTGTCGGTTGGATGGGCCGGGTCGGGCCGGATGCGCAACAGCATGTAATTGACCGGCCGTTCGAGGGTGCGGCCGTCGAGCACCATCTCGTAATCAAACACCAGGACCGGCGGGCGGCCCTTCACCGTGTGCTCGATATACGCATTGCCACGTCGTCTGAGGACGTCCCAGATCAGGACGGTTCGCTGGAACGTGTCGACGAGGTATTCCTCCCAGTCGGAGGCTAGCCTGGTTGCGGACGACTCCATGAACCCTTCTCCTCATGTTCCCCTGTTGCGGCGCCAATGCCTGCAAGCAGGAGGTGGGCCGGGTCATCATGAGTGCCATCTCACAAAGGTGAGTGTCGTCGGCATTTGCCCGCAAGCAAGGCCGGAATAGCAGCTGCGCCACGCATAATTGCCGATTGGACCTCCCAGTAGGAAAGGCATTAGGAGGAAAAGCAGGACCTTCACCACGCAGTCGGACAGAGGGGATTTCGACTGTCCCGGTGGCACCCCAATTGGCAAATCGGACTACCGCGCCTTGGGAAATGCTTCCACTGGGGGTTGACATGGCAACCATCAACGGCCGGACCTTCGATCAGATTTCAGTGGGGGACAGCGCCACCTTGAGCCGCACCCTCACCATGGCCGACATCGAACTCTTCGCGGTAATGTCGGGTGACCTCAATCCCTGGCATCTTGACGAGGCGGCGGCCCGGAGTTGCGGCTTTGAACGCATCGCCGGACACAGCCAGTGGGGAGCGGCGCTGCTGTCCAGCCTGATCGGCACGCGGCTGCCCGGCCCTGGCAGCCGTTACGTGAAACAGGACCTGCAATTCCACAAACCGGTCTACATCGGCGACACCGTGCGGGCTTCGGTCAGCGTTCGCGAAAAGCGGGGCGCCGAGCGAACCATCGTCCTGGAATGCCGCTGCGTCGACGATCGCGGCGATGTGGTCCTCGATGGCACCGCCACGGTGACCGCCTCCGCCCAACCTCTGTCCTTGGAGGTCAAGGAGGCTCCCGAGGTCCACTTCCACCGGCATGAGCGGTTCAACAGCCTGATCACCCGCACCCGGCCGCTGGAACCGATCACCTGCGCCGTCGCCTGGCCGTGCAACGGCGATGCCCTGCTGGGGCCGTTGGCGGCGGCCCGCGAGAACATCATCGTCCCCATCCTGGTGGGAGCCGAGGCGACCATTCGCGCAGCCGCCGAGCAGCAGGGGGAAAGCCTCGATGGATGCAGGATCGAGGATTGCCGGGACCCGGTCTCGGCCGCCATTCGCTGCGTGGAATTGGCACGCGAAGGCCAGGCCGAGAGTCTGATGAAGGGAAGCCTGCACACCGATGAACTGATGTCGGCCGTGGTGTCGAAAACCGGGGGCATCCGCACCGCGCGGCGCATCAGCCATGTCTTCGCCATGGACGTGCCGGCCTACGACCGGGCGCTGTTCATCACCGACGCCGCCATCAACATCGTCCCCACCCTGGCCGACAAGCGCGACATCATCCAGAACGTCATCGATCTGGTCCGTGCCCTGGGTCTGGCCCAGCCCCGCGTGGCGATCCTGTCGGCGGTGGAGACGATCAACGAGAAGCTTCCCTCCACCATCGAGGCGGCGGCCTTGTGCAAGATGGCGGACCGGGGCCAGATCACCGGCGCCCTGATCGACGGCCCGCTGGCCTTCGACAATGCCATCAGCATGCAGGCGGCGCAGATCAAGAAGATCGTGTCGCCGGTGGCGGGACAGGCCGACGTGCTGCTGGTTCCCGACCTCGAATCCGGCAATATGCTGGTCAAGCAGCTTTCCTATTTCGCCGGGGCGGATGGCGGCGGCATCGTGCTTGGCGCACGGGTGCCGATCATCCTGACCAGCCGCGCCGACAGCGTGCGCGCCCGGGTGGCCTCGGCCGCCATCGCCCAGTTGTTCGTCCATGCCCGGCGCACGGCGGCCCCGCAAGTGGCGGAGGCGTGACCATGGATGAGCTTGTCCTCATTCTGAACGCCGGTTCATCCAGCGTAAAATTCGCCGTCTATGACGAGCAGGCGGACGGCCTGAAGGAAATCTGCTCGGGGCAGGCCGAGGGTCTGCTGACCACGCCTCGCTTCAGCGCCCGCCGGGAGGGCGGCGGACGTGAGGAACATGCCATCGCCGAGACCGGCCACGATGCCGCCATCATGTTCTTGGCGACGTGGCTGCGCGCGACCTTTCCAGGGGCGAAGCTGTGGGCGGTGGGACATCGGGTGGTGCATGGCGGCGATCCGCCCCCCGGCCCCACCCTGGTCGACGAAGCTCTGCTTGCCCGCCTGGAGGAGCTGATCCCGCAGATGCCCCTGCATCTGCCACACAACCTGGCCCCCATGCGGACCATTGCCCGCCTGCAGCCCGAGGTGCCCCAGGTGGCCTGCTTCGACACCTCGTTCCACCGAACCATGCCGAGGGTCGAGCAGATATTCGCCATTCCGCGCGCGTTGATCGCCGAGGGGGTGCGCCGCTACGGCTTCCACGGCCTTTCCTATGAATACGTCGCCCGCCGTCTGAAGGCGGTCGCTCCCGACATCGCCGACGGCAAGGTGGTGGTCGCCCATCTGGGCAGCGGAGCCAGCATGTGTGCCATGGAAGGGGGGCGGAGCGTCGCCACCACCATGGGATTCACCGGGCTCGACGGCCTTCCCATGGGCACGCGTCCAGGCAGCGTGGACCCCGGCATCCTGCTCTACCTCATGGAGGCCAAGGGCATGGGAGCGCACGAGATGGAGGACTTCCTCTACCGCCGCTGCGGCCTACTGGGCCTCTCCGGCGGCATCTCCAACGACATGCGGGAATTGCTGGCCAGCGACGCGCCAGAGGCGGCCGAGGCGGTGGACTACTTCATCCACCGCGCCTGCCGCGAGCTGGGCTCGCTGGCGGCGGCACTGGGCGGGCTGGATGCGCTGGTCTTCACCGCCGGCATCGGGGAACGCTCGGCATTCATCCGCGCGGCGATCTGCCGCCGGTCGAGCTGGCTGGGAATCGAGTTGGACGAGAGAGCCAACAACGAGAACCGAACCATCATCTCGCGCCCCGGCTCAGCCGTCACGGTGCTGGTCGTTCCCACCGACGAGAACCGGGTCATCGCCGAACAGACCCACGCGCTGGTCCAGCAGCGGGAGATTGCCCCATGAATATGTGCAGAACCGCCATCCTGGCAGCCATGTTGTCCGCCCTGGCCCTGCCCGCCCAGGCGAAGGAGGATGCGGACCTCCGTGCCTTTCGCGAGTTGGACGAAAATGGCGACGGCTACATCAGCCGAGAGGAATTCACCCTGCACAAAGAGGCACTCTTGTACGCGCTGGACAAGAACCACGACCTGAAAATCGAGCGAAACGAAACGAAACTGCCGCCCGAGGTTTTCAAGAAATATGCCGGCCCGGACGGAACCATTGACGCCGCCACGATCCTGACCTTGCCCGAAGCCCAGTTCAACGCCTTCGACAAGAATGACGACGGCAAGATCAGCCTGGAGGAATTCCGTCAGCATCTTGCCGAATTGCGGAGCGGCGAGGCAGCGAACGAACGATAGCGGGTCAGGGGCGGACAGGCGGCGCCTGCCTGTCCGCCACCTGACCCCGCATCCCCGCCAACACGAGCAGACACCCCACCAGAGCCACCCCGCCGGCCACCACATAGGTATGCGCAACCCCGGTGGCGAATGCCTGGGCATAGGCGTCGACCAGGTCCCGCTGCATCTGGACGGGGATGTCGGGCAGGTGCGGCACCTTGTCGAGGGTGCTCTCGCGGACCGCATCGACCAAACGGCGGGC
>DATJKV010000069.1:0-2588 GCA_035491155.1 Magnetospirillum sp.
GCGCAGCATGACCTGGCCCAGTTCGCGGCGCAGCGACGAACTGACGATCTGCGCCAGCTGCGAGCGGGCCTGGTCCAAGGTGCGCACCGACTGGTAATAGCGCAGCGGATCGACGATGCGGAAGCGGGCGAAGGATTCCACCTCGATGCGCTTCTGGTCGCCCAGGATGATCTGCTCCGAGGGCGGCTCCAGCGCCAGCAGGCGGGTGTCGGTGTACTGCACACTGTCCACCAGCGGCATCTTCACCTGCAGGCCTGGCTCCTCGATCACGCCCACCGGCTTGCCCAGGCGCACCACCAGCGCCTTCTGGCTCTGGCCCACGGTGTAGAGCGACGACAGCCCGAGGAAGGCGAGCAGGCCCAAAGCGGCGCCGGCGATCTGGTTGCGGCTGGTCATGGCTTGGCTCCTTGCGCCTTGTCGGTCTTGTCCGACAGCGGCATGTAGGGCACCACGCTGGAGACGCCCTTGCCCGAGGAATCGATGATCACCTTGCCGGCCTTGCGCAGCACCGAATCCACGCTGTCCAGGTACAGGCGCCACGAGGTCACGTCCTTGGACAGCTTGTAGCTTTCGTACACCGCCTGGACGGACTGGATTTCGCCCTTGGCGAGGTTGACCACCTGGGTCTTGTAGGCGGCCGCCTCCTGCGCCATGCGCTCGGCCTCGCCGCGGGCGCGGGGGATGATGTCGTTGGCGTAGGCCTCGGCCTCGTTGCGGGCACGCTCCTGGTCGGCGCGGGCGCGCTGCACGTCATTGAAGGCATCGATCACCGCCGCCGGCGGATCGACCCGCTGCAACTGCACCTGGGTTACCAGGATTCCGGCCTGATAGGAATCCAGCATGCGCTGCAGCACATCCTTGGCCTCGTCGGCGATCTGCTGGCGCCGGTCCGACAGCGCTGCCTGGATAGGGTAGTGGCTGATCACGTTGTGCACCGCGCTTTCGGCGGTGATGCGCAAGGTGGCTTCGGGATCGGCGATGCGGAACAGGAACTGGCCGGCATCCTTGATCTTCCAGAAGACTACATAGTCCGCCTCGACCACGTTCTCGTCGCCGGTGACCATCTGGTTCTGTACGCGCCCGGCGCGGTCGCTGCGGCCGGACACCTGCACCTGGTTGATCTGGGTGACCTTGGGCAGGATCACCCGCTCGATGGGGGCGGGCCAGTGGTAGTGCAGGCCCGGCTCCTGGGTGTCGACCCACCGGTCGAAGCGCAGTACCACCGCCTGCTCGTCGGGCTGGACACGGTAGATGCCCGACAGCGCCCAGGCCGCCAGCACGAAGCCGGCCAGCAGCGAGCGGCCGCGGCCGCCTAGGCCCGCGGCCTTCAGCGTGGCGGACAGTTTGGCGCGGCCCTGCGCAAGGAGCGAGGTGGAGGCCGGGGAGTCGTTGGGGGACTGGGCGGTCATGGCGATTCCGCTTACAACTGGCGCGCGGCCGAGACGATGTGGATGATGCCCCATAGCAGGGTGGCGACGAAGGCAATGGGCACGCCGATCATGCCGACCAGCAGCACGCTGTCGGCGATGCCTCGGCCACGCTCGGCAGTGTCGGCGGCGGCAGCCTCGGAGGATTCCGCTTCTTCCGGCTGGGGATCGGCTTGGGGGGCGGCCACGGCAGCGGGCTCCAATTCAACTACGGGAACGGGGGCCGGTTCCGGCCCGGCCGAGAAGGGCATGGCTTCGGCCAGCTCGTGCAGCAAGGCGCCGCCGGCCGGAACCAGGGCGACGCCCTCTTGCTGGCGCTCGCGCTCGATGATGCGGGCGTGCAGCAGCACGAACAGGGCGCCCAGTGCCGGGGCCAAGGCGGCCAGGCCGAAGGACTGGCTGCCGATCCACTCGGCAATCGCCGGGTCGGACACGGCGATATCGCCCGCCATCCATCCCAGCACGGCGCCGCCGCCGCTGATCAGCACGGGATAGCGGTTGAGCATGCGGGCGATGATCAGGCTGCCGAACACCAGCAGCGGGATGGACAGGCCCAGGCCCAGCAGCAGGTAGCCGATGTCGCCCTGGGCGGCGGCGGCCACCGCCACCACGTTGTCGATGCTCATCACCGCGTCGGCGACGACGATGACGCCGATGGCCGAAAACAGGTCGTCGCGGGCGGCCACCTTGGCCCCGGCATCGTCCTCTTCGGCCAGGATCAGCTTGACCGCGATGACCACCAGGGCGATCGCGCCCAACAGCTTGAGATAGGGCACCTGCAGCACGGCCGCCGCCACCGAGGTGAGCAGCAGGCGCAGCAGGATGGCGACGACGGTGCCCAGGATGGCGGCGTTGCGGGCGTGGCGCGGCGGCAGCGAACGGCAGGCCAGGGCAATGACCACGGCGTTGTCGCCGCTGAGCAGCAGGTCCACCAGGAAGATTTTTAGCGGCGTGCCGATGAACGAGACGTCCCCGAACAGATCCATTCTCAGCGCTTCCGTCTCATCTGGCGGCTTGCCGCAGACATTCGGGGCCGGACCCTGACAGGCGAACCTGACAGAATCCTGACATGGGCGGGGTCACTTGCCGGCCTTTTCACGCAATTTCTTCCAGAACAGTTCCTGCTGGGTTTCGGCAGCATTGTCGCAATAGGTGAAGAAG
>DATJKV010000070.1:0-2801 GCA_035491155.1 Magnetospirillum sp.
AGGAAGGCGTCCAGGCCTCGGCCATGGCCGAGGAAGCCATGTCCGACCCAGCCGACTCCATGACCGCGGAACCTCCCCGCAAAGGCCGTGACTTCCGCACCATGGCCCAGGCCGCCGGCCGCCTGCTGGCGGCCCCAGAGGGCCCACGCGTGGCCGTGCTGGAACTGGGCGGCTGGGACACCCACGTGGGCCAAGGACTGGCCACCGGCCGCATGGCGGAGACCTTGGGCAAGCTGGCCGCCGGCCTGGACGCGCTGGCGCAGGCGCTCGGCCCGGCGTGGCGGAATACAATCGTGGTCACACTGACCGAATTTGGTCGCACCGTCGCCGCCAACGGGACCAACGGCACCGACCATGGCACCGCCAGCCTGTCCCTGCTGCTGGGCGGCAAGGTGGCCGGCGGCCGTGTGCTGACGGATTGGCCCGGCCTCTCTCCCGCCGCCTTGCACGAGGGCCGCGACCTCAAACCCACCACGGACGTGCGTGCGGTCCTCAAGGGCGTCCTGGCCGACCACCTGGGGGCGAGCAAGGCGGCCCTGGACAGCGCCGTGTTCCCCGATAGCGGAGCGGTCGCGGCGATGAGGGGAATGGTGCGGGGGGTGTGAACCGCTCCATCAGGGAGCGGGAACGATGACCTTGCCGACCGGCGCCAGGCTGGCCTTGGCCAGCTTGAGGTGCGCCCAGGCGAACGGGATGCCGATGATCGTGACGGCGCAGGCGATGGCCAACATCAAGTGGCCCAGCGCCAGCCACCAACCTGCCAGGATGAACCAGAGCACGTTGCCCAGGAAACTCAGTGCTCCGGCATTCGGGTTGTCTTCCACCGTTTGGCCGAAAGGCAGCAACGTGTAGGCGGCGATGCGGAGCGCCGCTGGCACCCAGGGCAAACCAACAATGGAGATGGCCATGATCACGGCCGCCACAAGCCAGCCGAAGGCCATCGCCAAACCGCCGAAAACCAGCCACAGGATATTCATTACCAGCGACATCACATGTGGCCTTAAACGTCCAGATCGCGCGCGAACTTGGCGTGCTTCTGGATGTAGTGGAAGCGCAGTTCCGCCTTCTTGCCCATCAGGGTTTCCACCAGGTTGGCGGCGTCCTTGGCTTCTTCCTTGTCTTCCTCGGTGCGGCCCGATGGCAGGATCACCTTGATCAGGGTGCGCTTGGCCGGGTCCATGGTGGTTTCCTTCAACTGGGCCGGGGGCATTTCGCCCAGACCCTTGAAGCGGCTGATCTCGACGTTCTTCTTGCCGGCGAACAGGGTCTTCAGCAGCTCTTCCTTGTGGGCGTCGTCGCGGCCATAGATCACGGTCTGGCCGTGGGCCAGGCGGTAGAGCGGCGGCAGCGCCAGGAACAGGTGGCCTTCGCGGATCAGGTCGGGCATTTCCTGATAGAAGAAGGTCATCAGCAGGCTGGCGATGTGGGCGCCGTCCACGTCGGCGTCGGTCATGATGATGACCCGCTCGTAGCGCAGCTTTTCCCCGTCGTACTGGTCGCGGGTGCCACAGCCCAGCGCCTCGATGAGGTCCTTGACCTCCTGGTTCTGGCGCATCTTGTCGGTCGAGGCCGAGGCGACGTTGAGGATCTTGCCCTTGAGCGGCAGGATCGCCTGGGTCTCGCGGTTGCGGCTGGACTTGGCCGAACCGCCGGCCGAATCGCCCTCCACCAGGAACAGCTCGGTGCCCACGTTGATTTGCCGGGTGCAGTCGGCCAGCTTGCCGGGCAGACGCAGACGCTTGGTGGCGGTCTTGCGGCTGGTTTCCTTGGCGGCCTTCTTGCGCTGGCGCTCCTCGGCGCGGTCGATGATGCGGCCCAGCAGCGCCTTGCCCGATTCGGTGTCTGCCGACAACCAGTGGTCGAAGTGGTCCTTGATGGCGTTTTCGACCAGGCGGGTGGCCTCGACGCTGACCAGCTTGTCCTTGGTTTGGCCCTGGAATTGCGGGTCGCGGATGAACAGCGAGACCAGCACGCAGGCGCCTCCCATGACGTCCTCGGCGGTGACCTGGCCGGCCTTCTTGTTGCCCACCAGGTCGCCATAGGCGCGCAGACCCTTGGTGAGGGCGTTGCGCAGGCCCTGCTCGTGGGTGCCGCCCTCGGGCGTGGGCACGGTGTTACAGTAGGTGTTGAGGAAGCCGTCCTCGTCGTCGTCCGGCCACGCCACCGCCCATTCCACCTGCCCCATGTCGTCGGCCAGCGGCGCCGTTCCGGCGAAGAAGCCGCGCGTCAGCAGCGGACGCTCCTTCAGCACGGCGGCGAGGAAATCGCTGAGGCCGTTGGGGAAGTGCAGCGTGTCCTCGGCGGGAATGTCGTCGCCGTCGTCGATGAGCAGCGGGTCGCACTTCCAGCGAATCTGCACGCCGCGGAACAGATAGGCCTTGGAACGGGCCATGCGGTACAGCGTGCGCGCCTTCAGGCGGGCGCGGTCGCCGAAGATTTCCGGGTCGGGATGGAACAGCACGGTGGTGCCGCGCCGGTTCTGCACCGCGCCCACCTCGGTGACCGGGCCCAGAGGCGTGCCACGGCTGAATTCCTGGCGATACAGCTTGCGCTCGCGCGCCACCTCGACCACCAGGCGGTCGGACAGGGCATTCACCACCGAGACGCCGACGCCATGCAGGCCGCCCGACACCTTGTAGGCGTCGCCGCCGAACTTGCCGCCCGAGTGCAGGGTGGTAAGGATGACTTCCAGCGCGCTCTTGTCCGGGAACTTCGGGTGCGGATCAACCGGGATGCCGCGGCCGTTATCCCGGATGGTGGCGCAACCGGTGGCGTCCAGTTCCAGCTCGATCCAGCTGGCG
>DATJKV010000071.1:0-1759 GCA_035491155.1 Magnetospirillum sp.
GAAGATTTCGGCCACGGCCATCCCGACCCCAATTTGGTGCATGCCCACGATCTGGTCGAGGCACTGTTCGGCGCCGATGCGCCCGATTTCGGCGCCGCCTCGGACGGCGACGGCGACCGCAACATGGTGCTCGGCCGTAATTTCTATGTCACCCCCTCGGACAGCCTCGCGGTGCTGGCCGCCAACGCCACCCTGGCGCCCGGCTACGCCAAGGGCCTGAAGGGCATCGCGCGGTCCATGCCGACCTCGGCCGCCGCCGACCGTGTGGCCGTCGCCCTGGGCATCAAGTCGTATGAGACCCCCACCGGCTGGAAGTTCTTCGGCACCCTGCTGGATGCCGGCCTGGCAACCCTGTGCGGCGAGGAGAGCTTCGGCACCGGCTCCGACCACGTGCGCGAGAAGGACGGCCTGTGGGCCGTGCTGCTGTGGCTGAACGTGCTGGCCAAGCGCCAGCAGCCGGTGGCCGACATCGTCCGCGAGCACTGGGCCAAGTACGGGCGGAACTACTATTCCCGCCACGACTACGAAGGCATCGACACCGCCGCCGCCAACGGCCTGATGGACCATCTGCGTGGCCTTGACCTGAAGGGCAAGAAGCTGGGCGCCTACACCGTCGCCTTCAACGACGATTTCGCCTACACCGACCCGGTGGACGGCTCGGTCAGCACCAAGCAGGGCATCCGCGTCGTCTTCGAGGACGGCAGCCGCGTCGTGTTCCGCCTGTCGGGCACCGGCACCGAAGGCGCCACCTTGCGTGTTTACATCGAGCGCTACGAACCCGACGCCGCCAAGCACGGCCTTGACCCGCAGGACGCCCTGGCCGATTTGATTTTGATCGCCCGCGAGGTGGCCGAGATTGAAAAGCGCACCGGGCGCAAAGAGCCGACGGTGATTACGTAAAAAACTTCCCTCTCCCGCCCGGCGGGAGAGGGTGGCGCGAAGCGTCGGGTGAGGGAGCCGGAGACTCGGCGTTCCTCGGCTCCCTCACCCTCCCGCCTTTGGCGGGCCCCTCCCTCTCCCGCTCGCGGGAGAGGGTTAATTTGGAGACACCCCCATGACCCACACCTTCCACCCCACCATCCTGCGCGAATACGACATCCGCGGCATCGTCGGTGAGACGCTGTTCGCCGAGGATGCCTTCGCCATTGGCAAGGCCTTCGGCACCCGCATCCGCCGGGCCGGGGGGCGCACGGTATGCGTGGGTTGGGACGGGCGCCTGTCCAGCCCCGATTTGGCCGCCGCGTTGGTGGATGGCCTGGTCTCGACCGGCTGCCAGGTCGCCAAGGTGGGGCGCGGGCCGACACCCATGCTGTATTTCGCCACCAAACACCGCAATGCCGATGGCGGCATCATGGTGACCGGCAGCCACAACCCGCCCACCCATAACGGCTTCAAGATGGTGTTCCAGGGTAAGCCGTTCTTCGCCCAGGACATCAAGGATCTGGGTCGCATCGCCGCCGAAGGCGACTGGCTGGCGGGCGAAGGCTCGGCCGCCGACGATCTGGTGTTCGACACCTATGTGGACCGCTTGGCAGCCGATTACGACGGCACGCATCCGCTGAAGGTGGTGTGGGATTGCGGCAACGGCGCCGCCGGTGAGGTAGCCCAGGCCCTGGCCAAGCGCCTGCCCGGCACCCACACCGTGCTGTTCGGTGACATCGACGGCAATTTTCCCAACCACCACCCCGACCCCACCGAGCCGCACAACCTGCAGGCCCTGATGGACGAGGTGCTGCTGGGCAAGAACCATCTTGGCTTG
>DATJKV010000072.1:0-11591 GCA_035491155.1 Magnetospirillum sp.
CCCAGTTCACCTATTTCCAGCAGGTCGGCGGCATCGAATGCGATCCGGTCGCCGTCGAGCTGACCTATGGGCTGGAGCGTCTGGCCATGTACATCCAGGGCGTCGAGAACGTCTACGACCTGGACTTCAACGGCGACGGCGTCACCTATGGCGACGTCTTCCTCCAGGCCGAGAAGGAATACTCGGCCCACAATTTCGAACACGCCGATACCGAGATGCTGTACCGCCACTTCCTCGACGCCGAGAAGGAGTGCGAGGCGCTGCTGAAGGCTGGGCTGGCGCTGCCGGCTTACGATCAGTGCATCAAGGCGTCGCACCGCTTCAACCTGCTGGACGCCCGCGGCGTTATCTCGGTGACCGAGCGTCAATCCTATATCGGCAGCGTGCGCGCGCTGGCCAAGGCGTGCTGCGAGGGCTGGCTGGCCTCCCGCACCTCCAAGAAGGAAGCCTAAAATGGCCGAGCTGCTGCTTGAAATCTTCTCGGAAGAGATTCCCGCCCGCATGCAGGCCCGCGCCGCCGAGGACCTGCACCGTGCGGTGACCGAGGGCCTGGCCAAAAACGGCCTCGCCTTCGACGCCGCCCGCGCCTATGTCACCCCCCGCCGCCTGGTGCTGGTGATCGAGGGCCTGCCGGTGGCTGGTCCCGATGTGTCGGAAGAGAAGCGCGGCCCCCGTGTCGGCGCGCCCGAGCAGGCGCTGAACGGCTTCCTGGCCTCCACCGGCCTCAAGCTGGACGAGCTTGAGCAGCGGGACACCGGCAAGGGCGTGTTCTATTTCGCCGTCATCAATCGCAAGGGCCGTCCCACCGTCGAGGTGGCCAAGGAAGTCATCGAGGCCTCCATGGCCGATTTCCCGTGGCCCAAATCCCAGCGCTGGGGTGCCAACACCGTGCGCTGGGTGCGCCCGCTGCAATCCATCCTGTGCCTGTTCGACGGCGCCGTGGTGCCGGTGTCCTTCGGTCCCATTGCCGCCGGTAACGTTTCGCGCGGTCACCGCTTCCTCGCCCCGGCCGAGTTTGCGGTGCGTGATTTCGCCGATTACGCCGAGAAGCTGGCCGAGGCCAAGGTGGTGCTGGACCCGGTGGAACGCCGTCACGCCATCCTGAGCCACGCGGAAGAAGCTGCCGCCAAGGAAGGCCTCAGCTTGCGCGCCGATGACGGCCTGCTGGCCGAGGTCACCGGCTTGGTCGAGCTGCCCAACGTGCTGGTTGGCTCCATCGACGACAAGTTCATGGGCGTGCCGCAGGAAGTGCTGATCACCTCCATGCGGGCGCACCAGAAGTACTTCTCGCTGATGAACGGCGACAAGCTGGCGCCCCGCTTCCTGGTGGTGTCCAACATGGAAGCCGCCGATGGCGGCAAGGCCATCGTCGCCGGCAACGAGCGCGTGCTGCGCGCCCGCCTGTCCGACGCCGCCTTCTTCTGGGAGACCGACCGCAAGGCCCGCCTGGATGCGCGCCTGCCCAAGCTGGCCGAGCGCCTGTTCTACGCCAAACTGGGCACCATGGCCGACAAGGTCGAGCGCATGAAGGTGCTGGCCAAGCACCTGACCGCCTTCGTCACCGCCGCCGATCCGCGCGCCGCCGAGCGTGCCGCCGAGCTGGCCAAGGCCGATTTGTCCACCGAGATGGTGGGCGAGTTCCCCGAGCTTCAGGGCATCATGGGCCGCTATTACGCCCTGCATGACGGCGAGAAGCCGGTGGTGGCCGACGCCATCGCCGAGCATTACTCGCCGCTCGGCCCCAGCGACAGCGTGCCCACCGCGCCCATCAGCGTCTGCGTCTCGCTGGCCGACAAGATCGACAGCCTGGTCGGCTTCTTCGCCATCGACGAGAAGCCCACCGGCTCGAAGGACCCGTTCGCGCTGCGCCGTGCCGCGCTGGGCGTCATCCGCCTGGTGGTGGAGAACGGCCTGCGCCTGCCGCTGTTCACCCTGTTCCAGTTCGCCTTCGCCCAGTACAAGCCGGGCACCCTGTCGGGCGACCCCCGCATGGTCGCCGAGGAACTGATGGAGTTCTTCGCCGACCGCCTGAAGGTGCACCTGCGCGAGAAGGGCGTGCGCCATGATCTGGTCAACGCCGTGTTCGCCCTGGGCGACGAGGATGATCTGGTCCGCCTGCTGGCCCGTGTCGCTGCGCTGGGTGACTTCCTGGGCTCGGACGACGGCGCCAACCTGCTGATCGCCTATCGCCGCGCCGCCAACATCGTGCGCATCGAGGAGAAGAAGGACGGCGTGTCCTATGCCGGCCCTGCCGATGCCTCGGCGCTGCAGCAGGACGAAGAGAAGGCCCTGCACCAGGCCTTGGCCGAGGTGCGCGTCGCCGCTAACCGGGCGCTCAAGGCCGAGGGCTTCGCCGACGCCATGGCGGCGCTGGCGCGTCTGCGCCAGCCGGTGGACGCCTTCTTCGACAAGGTGACGGTCAACACCGATCAGCCTGCCATCCGGGTCAACCGCCTGAAACTGCTGGCGGAAATCGGCGCGGCCATGGGCGAAGTGGCGGATTTCTCGAAGATCGAAGGCTAAACCAAAGGGGCGAAGAGGGAACTCTTCGCCTCTCCTTCCTTGGGTGTGCAGAATCCACCTGTTTTTTGCCTAAAAAAAGAGCCACCATTTCCGGGCGTGCGCGGCTAGCTTACCGCGCCTCGCGCCCCCGTGCGTAGTCCCTTGGACGAGGATCGTGCCATGAGCAAATGGGTGTACAGCTTCGGTGCCGGACGCGCGGAAGGGCGCGCGGACATGAAGAATCTGCTGGGCGGCAAGGGTGCCAACCTGGCGGAGATGAGCAACCTGGGCATTCCGGTGCCGCCGGGTTTCACCATCAGCACCGAGGTCTGCACTTATTACTACCGCAACGATCACCAGTACCCGGTCGAGCTGACCGAGGCCGTGCTGGAGGCGCTGGCCCAGGTGGAAGACACCATGGGCGCCAAGTTCGGCGACAACGCCAACCCGCTTCTGGTGTCGGTGCGTTCGGGCGCGCGGGCGTCCATGCCTGGCATGATGGACACCATCCTCAACCTGGGCCTGAACGACGTGTCGGTGGAAGGCCTGGCCAAGAAGGTGGGCGATCCGCGCTTCGCCTATGATTCCTACCGCCGCTTCATCCAGATGTATTCCAACGTGGTGCTGGAAGTCGACCACCACCACTTCGAGGAAATCCTGGAGGCCCACAAGGACGACCGCGACCTTCGCCTGGATACCGATCTGAACGCCGACGATTGGAAGAAGGTGGTCGCCAAGTACAAGGATAAGGTCAAGGAACAGCTGGGCAAGCCGTTCCCGCAGGACGTCAAGGAACAGCTGTGGGGCGCCATCGGCGCCGTGTTCGGTTCGTGGATGAACAACCGCGCCATCATCTACCGTCGCCTGCACGACATCCCGGAAAGCTGGGGCACCGCCGTCAACGTCCAGGCCATGGTGTTCGGCAACATGGGCGACGATTGCTGTACCGGCGTGTGCTTCACCCGTGACCCCTCCACCGGCGACAACGCCTTCTACGGCGAGTTCCTGGTCAACGCCCAGGGCGAGGACGTGGTGGCGGGCATCCGCACCCCGCAGCAGCTGACCATCCACGGCAAGGAATTGCAGCGCTCCGAGCTGCCGGCCATGGAAGAGGTCATGCCCGACGTGTTCAAGGAGCTGAACGCCATCCGCCACAAGCTGGAGGCGCACTACAAGGACATGCAGGATATGGAGTTCACGGTGCAGCAGAAGCGCCTGTGGATGCTCCAGACCCGTACCGGCAAGCGCACCACCAAGGCGGCGCTGAAGATCGCCGTGGACATGGCGCGCGAAGGCCTGATCACCCGCAAGGAGGCCATCGGCCGTATCGACCCCGGCGCGCTGGACCAGTTGCTGCACCCGACCCTGGACCCCAAGGCGCCTCGCAAGATGCTGGCGCGCGGCCTGCCGGCCTCGCCCGGCGCCGCCTCGGGCAAGATCGTGTTCTCTGCCGAGGACGCCGAGAAGTGGGTCAAGGACAAGAAGGAAAAGGTCATCCTGGTGCGCGTCGAGACGAGCCCTGAGGACATCGGCGGCATGCACGTCTCGGAGGGCATCCTCACCACCCGTGGCGGCATGACCAGCCACGCCGCCGTGGTGGCGCGCGGCATGGGCACGCCTTGCGTCGCCGGTGCCGGCGAGATCCGCGTGGACTACGCCGCCCGCCTGCTCAAGGTGGCCGGCAAGGAGGTCAAGGAAGGCGAGGTCATCACCATCGACGGCGGTACCGGCGAGGTGTTCGTGGGCGCCGTGCCGACGGTGCAGCCCGAACTCACCGGCGACTTCGCCACCCTCATGGAGTGGGTGGACACCATCCGCACCCTCAAGGTCCGCGCCAACGCCGAGACCCCGACCGACGCCGCCACCGCGCGCAAGTTCGGCGCCGAGGGTATCGGCCTGTGCCGTACCGAGCACATGTTCTTCGATCCCAAGCGCATCATCGCGGTGCGTGAGATGATCCTGGCCTCGGACGAGAAGGGCCGCCGCGCCGCTCTCGCCAAGCTGCTGCCCTATCAGCGCCAGGACTTCGTCGACCTGTTCAACATTATGCAGGGCCTGCCGGTGACCATCCGCCTGCTGGACCCGCCGCTGCACGAGTTCCTGCCCCACACCGATGCCGAGATCGCCGAAGTGGCCAAGGAAGCCGGCGTGGATGCGGCCACGGTCAAGGCGCGCAACGCGGCGCTCCACGAAGCCAACCCCATGCTGGGCCATCGCGGCTGCCGCCTCGGCATCACCTATCCGGAAATCTACGAGATGCAGGCCCAGGCCATCTTCGAGGCCGCGGTCAACGTATCGCGTGAGACCGGCCGCACGGTGACGCCCGAGATCATGATCCCGCTGGTGGGCGCCAAGAAGGAACTGGACCTGCTCAAGGCCAGCATCGACAAGGTCGCCGCCGAGGTGTTCGCCGCCGAGGGCTACGCGGTCAAGTACCATGTGGGCACCATGATCGAGCTGCCGCGCGCCGCCCTGCTGGCCGGTGAGATCGCCGAGAGCGCCGAGTTCTTCTCGTTCGGCACCAACGATCTGACCCAGACCACCTTCGGCATGAGCCGCGACGATTCGGGGCCGTTCATCGAGGTCTACCGCGCCAAGGGCATCTACGAGCATGACCCCTTCGCCCAGTTGGACCAGCAGGGCGTGGGCGAGTTGGTCAAGATCGCCTCGGAACGCGGCCGCGCCACCCGCGCCGACATCAAGCTCGGCATCTGTGGTGAACACGGTGGCGATCCCAGCTCCATCGCCTTCTGCCAGAAGGTGGGCCTGGACTACGTCTCGTGCTCGCCCTACCGCGTGCCGATCGCCCGCCTTGCCGCCGCCCAGGCGGCGCTGGGCGATGCCGGCGGATCGGGCACCAAGTAGGCGTGTGGGAACAAGGGGCAGGGCAAGGACCTGCCCCTTTTTTGCCGGGCGAGGCGGTCATGGTGCGCAGCGAGTTGGACAAAATGTTGGCGGGCGAGCCGTACGACCCCGCCACGCCAGAAATTCAGTCGAAGCTGCATGCCAACCATCGTTGGCTGGTGCGCTACAACGCATCGCTGGCCATGACCGCGGAAGAGCGCCATGAGATGCTGGTGGAGCGGCTTGGCTCGGTCGGCGAGGATGCGGTGATCCGGCCGCCCTTTCATTGTGATTACGGCTTCAACATCAGCCTGGGTGCGGGCGCGTTCCTCAACTTCAATTGCGTCATTCTGGACGTAGTTCCGGTGACGATCGGCGAGGGCACCCAAATCGGGCCGGGGGTACAGATTCTGGCCGCCGACCACCCGCGCGAGGCGGCGGCGCGCGCCTTGGGCCTGGAATTCGGCCGGCCGGTCAATATCGGCGCCGATGTGTGGATCGGCGCCGGCGCCATCATCCTGCCGGGGATCACCATCGGCGACGGCGCGGTGATCGGTGCCGGCAGCGTGGTCACCCGCGACGTACCGGCTGGAGCCACCGCCATGGGAAACCCGGCGCGCCTCAAGGGAATGGCTCCCGCGCGCTAGAGTGCGATGACATTAGATCGGCGCAGAATTGCGCCGTCCTAATGTCTGAATCGCCCTCTAATTTAGAGGATCGAGACGGACTCAGCTCACATGCCGGATCGCGAAGCGATTCGGTCTGTGAGCATCCGGCTCCGAACGGCCCTTCCGCTGCGGGGGCGGATTGGCTTAAGTTGCCCGCCATGTTCGCCCAGCCCTCCCTCGATATGGTGTTCTCCCCGCCCCGCCGCCGCAATTGGCTGCCGGTGGCGCTGTCGGCGGTGGTGCATTTGTTGCTGATGCTGGTGTGGTTGGACTTTCCCACGCCCGAGCACAAGCACGAAGCCGAGCCGGCCATCGAGGTGGAACTGACGGCGCCGTCGGCATTGCCCGCGACCGTCAAACCGTCTGCTCCCGAGGCCAAGGCGGCGACCTCGCCGGCCACGGACAAGGGCGAACCCATCCCGCAGCTGGAAGATGGATTGCTGGCGCAACGATCCAGCCTGCCCAAGCCGAAGACCACCGGCGACGCCATCGCCGAGCCGCAGGCGCCGGTGCCCGCCAAGCCCAAGAGGCCGCAGCCGGTAACCCAGAACGAGCGTGACTTCGTATTGGGCCAGGTGGTTAAGCAATGGCATCCGCCGCGCGAGCTGTCGGCCTTCGACAAGGCCGACGTGCACGTCTCGGTGACCGTCGACGCCCAGGGCTATTTCGACGATATCTATGACGCCCGCAAACCGTGGAACCCGGCGGCGGTGTTCGACGGCTATAATCTGCTGCCGCCCGGCGACATCCAGCGGCGTACCATCGACGCCTTCTACCAGGCCATCCGCCAGGCCCAGCCGGTGCGGCTGCCGCCCGAATTGAAGGCCAAGGCGCCGTTCAATGTGCGCCTGGATTTCCGCTTCAAGGATGCGCGTTAGGGTTTGTCCGATTTAAACGGCAATCATCTTTCTTTGATCGTCACCCTCGGGCTTGACCCGAGGGTCCATGGTGGCGAAGCCGCCTTCGGCAGCCTGGATGGCCGGGGCAAGCCCGGCCATGACGACAGTGAAGGGCGCTTCCTCCACACCCGGACAGACTCTAGGCCCTACGGTCGCCAGCCCAGCGTGCCGCAATCCAGCCCGACGGCGATGGTGGCGCTGCCGTTGGTCCAGAAGTTCCGGTAGCTCCACACCCGCGCGGTGCCGTCACAGTGGATGGTGACATGGTCGGGGTCCAGCCACTCCACCTTGGGTGCGCTGGTCTGGTCGGTTAGCAGCAGGCGCGGACCCTTGCCGGGGTTCTCTCCGGTCTTGACGATGGTGACCAGGAAGGGCTGCGATTCGCCCGCCTTCATGGAGCCGATGACGGCATCCAGCTCGCCCACCGGCGACGGCGTACGGGAGACTTCCTTGATGTCGCCGTCGCCGCATGCGGCCAGCGCCAGGGTTCCCGCCAGTGCCATCCACGCTTTCATCGGGCTCGTCCTCTTGGGCTTAGACCGTGATGCAGAAAATCTGCATCACGTATTACCCCTCGCCGGGCGGGCGCATCCGCGCCCTTGTGGGCAAAGCCCACCCTCGCAAAGCTCGGGCCGCCCTGTGGGGGCGTCGTTTGCCCTGCGGGGCGGCACGGCCGCGGCCTCAATGGCCGCAGATCGCATCGCGTGCCAGGTTTGACCCGCGATGCTCTAAGGGGACGGCACCCTAGCATGATCGAGGGCTGTCAGCGAGGGGGCTGCGGGGATGCCAGGGTGAAGCGGAACACGCTGCCCTTGCCCTTTTCGGACTCCACCCAGATGTGGCCGCCATGGTGCTCGACCACCTTCTTGCAGATGGCCAGGCCGATGCCGTTGCCTTCATATTGCTGGCGGGTGTGCAGGCGCTGGAAGATCGCGAAGATGCGCTCGAAGAACTGCGGATCGATGCCGATGCCGTTGTCGGCCACCGACACCTCCCAGCCCTCAGGAATAGGACGGGCGCTGACTACCACGCGCGGCACGCGGTCGGGAGCCCGGTATTTCAGGCCGTTGCCGATGAGGTTGAGCAGCAGGCGCGACAGCTCGCCGGCATAGCCCCGGACCATCGGCAACTCGCCGTCCACCTCCACCTCGCCGCCGCCCTCGGCCAACTTGGCGGCCAGTTCAGTACGGGCCAAGGCCACCATCTGGTTCAGGTCCACGTCGCCCACCGACTTCTCCATGCGGCCGACGCGGGAATATTCCAGCAGGTCCAGGATCATGCGGTCCATGCGGAGTGCGCCATCGCGGGCGAACGCCATGTATTCGCGCGCCTCGTCGTCCAGATGGGCCGCCAGATGGCGCTCAAGCAGGGTAAGGAAGCTGGAAACCATGCGCAGGGGCTCGCGCAGGTCGTGCGAGGCCACATAGGCGAACTGTTCCAGGTCCGAGTTGGAACGGGCCAGATCCTCGGACTGGCGGGCGATGCGGGCGGCATTGGCCTCGGCGAGGTCGCGCTGCTGGCGCAATTGGGCGTCGCGGGCGGCGATGTCGCAGGCGGCTTTTTCCAGACGCTCGGCCACCACCGACAGCTCGCCGCAGGCCCGCTCGACTTTGGGAACGTGCCGATGCCCGGTGTGCACGTCGTCACCGAGCGAGCTGGCGAAATGCGCCATGCTCTGCATGGAGCGCACCAGCCGCAGGCCCAGCCAGGTGGCGAACAGCAGACTGGGGATGGACAGCAACAACGCACCGACGGCGTAGATGGCGGCGGTGCGACGGGCGGGGCCTTCCACATCGGCGCGTGGCAGGCTGGATACCGCCACCCAGTGGGACATGGGGATGCGCTCGAACACCAGCAGATGCTCGGCGCCGTCGCTGGCCGGCATGCTGAGCCGTCCCCGGTCGGCATTGCGCAACGCGGCGGCGATGTTGGTGTCACGCACCTCGGCGATGCTGCCGTCGCGTGGGAAGGCGGCGACGATGTGCAGGCCGCTGTCCGTCACAGGGCGGCGTGCCAAGGCGCCAGGGTGCGGTCGATGAGCGGGGCGAAGCGGCTGGCGAACAAGCCCACCGCCAGGGCATGCGGCTTTCCCTGTACCTGTACCGGCTTGATCATGGCGAAGATCGGCCGGCGCGAGGTCGCTCCCAGGAACAGGCTGGTAACGATGGTGTGGCCTTCGGACAGCGCCCGCTTGACCTCCTCCTCGGGCACCGAGAAGGCGGGAGTAACGCCTTCAGGCGGCACCCGGCTGTTCAGGATGGTAACGCCGTCGGGGCGAATCAGGGATACCGCGTCAACCCGCTCGCCGGTGATGATGCGGGCCTGGGCATGGAAGCTCTTGAAGTCACCCTCGGCCAAAGCGGGACTGGTCGACAGCACGTCCAAGGTGCCGACCAGGGCATCCATCTGGGTCTGTACGGCGGCGGCAATGAAGGTGGTCCGTGCCTCGGCGCGCTGCCAAGCCACCTCGTACTCGTTCCGCATGGACATGGCAAACAAGGCCAGAGCCAGCCCAGCCACCGGCAAGAACGCGGCGAGCACAAGATAGATCAGATAGTGCCTGATGCTAGGCTCGCGCACTTAACCCCCTCGCCGTGCCACTATCAGAACGAGTGTAGGCCCGGGGCGCGCTAGGGTCAAATTGTGTAAATCCGAAGTCGCCTACTCCGCCGCTTCGACCTTGGGGCGGTTTGTCTTGTGCAGGTCCAACTCGTCCCACACCGACACGAACGCCTTCACCAGATGGTCCAGCATCTCGTCGGTATGCAGCGGGGTGGGGGTGACGCGCAGCCGCTCGGTGCCCACCGGCACGGTGGGATAGTTGATGGGCTGGACGTAGATGTTGTGCTTGTTCAACAGCAGGTCCGAGGCCTGCTTGCACAAGGACGCGTTGCCCACCATCACCGGCACGATGTGGCTGACCGACGGCATCACCGGGATGCCGGCCTCGGCCAGGCGGCGCTTGGTGGTGGCGGCGCGCTCCTGGTGGCGGTCGCGGATGGAGGGGTCCTTGCGCAGCACCTTGATGGAGGCGAGTGCCGCAGCCGCCACCATGGGCGGCATGGAGGACGAGAAGATGAAGCCGGGGCCGAAGCTGCGGACATAGTCCACCAGCGCGCTCGAGGCGGCGATGTAGCCGCCGACCACGCCGACGGCCTTGGCCAGCGTGGCCTGGATGATGGTGATGCGGTCGCGCACGCCGTCACGCTCGGCCACGCCCGAGCCGGAGGCGCCGTACATGCCCGCGGCGTGCACCTCGTCCAGGTAGGTCATGGCGTTGTGCTTTTCCGCCACGTCGCAGATTTCGGCGATGGGGGCGATGTCGCCGTCCATGGAATAGACCGACTCGAACGCCACCAGCTTGGGCGTCTCGTTGGGATAGGCCGACAGTAGCTCGTCCAGGCTTTCCGGGTCGTTGTGGCGGAAGATGTGCTTGGCCGCCTTCGAGTGGCGGATGCCCTCGATCATGGAATTGTGGTTCAGCTCGTCGGAAAAGACCACGCAGCCCGGGATGGTCGAGGCCAGGGTGGACAGGGTGGTATCGTTGGCGACGTAGCCCGAGGTGAACAGCAGGGCGGATTCCTTGGCGTTCCAGGACGCCAGTTCCTCTTCCAGCAGCACGTGGTAGTGGTTGGTGCCCGAGATGTTGCGGGTACCGCCGGCGCCGGCGCCGCAACGGTCCACGGCCTCCTTGGCGGCGGCCAGGACTTCGGGATGCTGGCCCATGCCCAGATAGTCGTTGGAGCACCAGACAGTTACTTCGTGCACCTGGCCGTCGCGATAGTTGCGGGCGACGGGGAAGCGGCCGCACTGACGCTCAAGATCGGCGAACACGCGATAGCGGCCCTCGCTCTTCAGGTCGGCGATACGCTTGGCGAAATAGTGCTGGTAATCCATCGAACCTTGCCTCCCTCCGCGCCTGGAAAGGACGGCGCGGGTAAACAACTGCGGCGACTGTAAAGGATGGGAAACGGTCGGCGCAACTTACATGGGATTAATCTCCACACCCGCCTTGGGGCTTATTTCGACACTGCGCCGGCCTCGACCAGCTCTCCATGAGCTTCGTCAAGTGCGCGGCGGAAGCGGGCCAGCATCTCGCCGATGTCTTCCGCCGAAATCACCAGTGGCGGCGCGAAGGCCACCGCGTCGCCCATGGCGCGCAGGATCACGCCATGGTTCTGCGCCTTGGCGACCACGCGAGCGCCTACGGTCAATTTGGGATCGAACGGCGTTTTGGCATCCTTGTCGGCCACCAGTTCCAGCGCGCCGATGAGGCCCAGGCCGCGGGCCTCGCCCACCAGGGGATGCTGTTGCAGCGCCCGTAAGCCGTCCTGCAGCACCGGGGTGACCCGGCGGACATGGGCGACGATGTCCCGTTCGGCGTAAATCTTCAGGGTCTCCAGCGCGACGGCGGCCGGCACCGGATGGCCGCCATAGGTGAGGCCGTGGCCGAACACGCCGATGCGCCCGGCTTCTTCCTTGATGGGCTCGTAGACATGGCCGGCGACGATCAGCGCAGAGATGGGCAAGTAGCCCGACGACAGGCCCTTGGCCACCGTCATCATGTCGGGGCGGATGCCGAAGGTTTCCGAGCCGAACATGTTGCCGGTACGGCCGAAGCCGGTGATCACCTCGTCCACCACCAGCAGCACGTCGTACTTCTTCAGCACCGCCTGGA
>DATJKV010000073.1:0-7114 GCA_035491155.1 Magnetospirillum sp.
ACAGCCTGAAATGGCGGCCTAGGTGCAGGGCTACATTGGCGACGCCGATGGAATGGCGCTCGGTATAGGGGCTCTTGGCGTCGATGATGCGGCCGAACATGCCGGCCAGCCCCTTGATCTCAGCCATGGAAAGCGGCTGCGGCGGCGTCCCGGTCAGGATTTCCGTCACCCGCTCGCGCAGGGTGGGCTCCTCCTGCATGAACCAGAAGGCTTCCCGTTGGGCTTCCTCGCGGAACACCTCCATCAATTCGGGGGCGAAATGGCTGCCCTTGTAGCGCGCCAACACGTCGATGACCGGCCGCCCCTCGGCGATGCCGCGGGCGCGCACCGCGTCGGCCCGGTCGACCAGGAAGATCAGGTTGGCGGCCAGGGCGACGCTTGGCTCGACACCGCGATGGCGCAGATGCGCCCAGGGAGTGTGATGCTCAAGGATAATGGGGGCGAGATGGGCCAACGGCGGCACCGAGCCCAAATAGCCGAAGCCGCGTTCGCAGTGGGCGTGCTCGCCCTCCCACATGATCTCGTTGACCAACGAGCGGTGCTCACGGGTGGAAGACACGCCGCAATCGTGCAGCAGGCCGGCCTGAACGAGGGTATGCAGCGCCTCCTCGTCCCAACCCAGCACCTTGGCGCAGGTATGGGCCATGAGCGCGACGCGGTGGCCGTGGCCGATGTCGTCCACCCCGATGAAGTCGAGGGCGTCCGACAAAGCGAGGATGGCACGGTCCAGATCGACGGTGAGCGGCTTGGGCGCGGCGGCGGGTTTGGGCGTCATGGCCGGCCTCCTTTGGCTGCCGACCAGTATACTCCAATTCAGCGCCCGCGGACATCCTTGGGCCAGTCCATGTATTCGGCCGGCCGTTTTCGCACCCAGCGGATGAATATGGCCATGTCGGGGTCGGCGAGGATCGCTTCGGGGGTGGAATAATCACGCGCCAATTCCTGCTCGCTAAAGCGGGCATGCAGGGTACGGTGGCAGATGCGGTGCAGGAAGGCGGTCTGGCGGCCACCTTCCGACTTGGGGACCCAATGGTGCTCGTCCACCGACGGCCCGGCCACCATGGGCCGGTCGCAGATGGGACAAGCCCCCAAATCCTCACTCATAGCGCAGGGCTTCGATGGGATCGGTCTTGGCCGCGCGCCAGGCAGGCGGCAAGGTGGCGGTGAAGGCGATCAGCAGGGACAGCAGGACGACGCCCACCACCTGGAGCGGGTCCACCTGGGACGGCAAATTGGCGAGAAAGGCGACCTCGGGCGACAGCCCGCCACCGCCCATAGCCTGCAACAGCCGCTTGATGGTCTCCACATTGGTTGCGAGCACGAGCCCCAGAACCAACCCGATCAGCGTACCGGCCATGCCGACACTGCCGCCGGCCAGCAGGAAAATGCGCAGGATCGAGCCTCGGCTGGCGCCCATGGTGCGCAGGATGGCGATGTTGGAGGCCTTCTCCTTCACCAGCATGCTGAGCGAAGCGATGACGTTGAAGGCCGCCACCACCACGATGAGCAGCAGCAGGATGAAGGTGACGTCCCGTTCCACGTCCAGGGCCGAGGTGATGGCCTTGTTCACCTGGCGCCAGTCCTCGACCTTGGCATCCCCGGCAAGCGGCGCGATGGCTTGGCGGACCTGCTCAACTTGGTTGACATCCTTGACCATCACGTCCAGCCGGGTGACCCCGTCGCCTAGACCGAAATAGGATTGGGCGTCCTCAAGCGGCATGTAGATCAGGCGGGAATCCCATTCCCACAGCCCGACCGAGGACGTGCCGGCCACCTCCAGGGTCCGGGTGCGCGGCACCAATGGAACTCCGGCGGAGCGGTCGATCTTGGGAGACATCAAGGTGAGGTTGTCTCCCACCCCCAATTGCAGCCGGCTCGCCAACTGGGAGCCGACCACCAGTCCGCCATTGGCCAAGCCCTCGATGGCACGCTCGCCCACCGACGGGCCGACCACCGGGCGGCGGGCCAAGTCCTCAGGCGCCATACCGCGCACCAAGGCGGGCAATGCCTGCCCGGCAGAGCTGGCCATGACCTGTCCTTCCACCACCGGAACGACCATGGTCACGCCCGGAATCTGCCGCAGGCGGGCGGCGAGGTCCTGGTAATGGGTCAGCGGGGTTCCCCTGCCCTCCACCACCAGATGGCCGTTGACCCCGATCATGCGGCTGATCAATTGGCCGCGCATGCCATTCATCACCGACATGACGACGATGAGGGCGGCCACGCCCAGCGAGATGCCCACCAGCGAGAACCCGGCGGTGACCGAGATCAGGGTCTCGCGGCGCCGTGCGCGCAGGTAGCGAAAGGCAACCAGGCGTTCGAAGGCGGACACCATCGTCAGGCTCCGCGCGCCACCGGGACCAGCCGCCCGTCTTGCATCCGCACCACGTGGTCCATACGCAAGGCCAGTTCGGGGTTGTGGGTGGCGATCAAAGCGGCAACGCCCGACGAGCGCACCAGTCCGATCAACTCCTGAAACACTGCCTCGGCGGTATTGGGGTCCAGGTTGCCGGTGGGCTCGTCGGCCAGCAGCACCTTGGGATTATTGGCCAGCGCACGGCAGATGGCGACGCGCTGCTGCTCGCCGCCCGACAACTGGCCGGGACGGTGGTCGGCGCGGGCCTTAAGCCCCAGGCGATCGAGCAGCTCGAGCCCCCTCTCCTCCGCCTTGGCCTTGACCTTGCCGGCGATCATCTGCGGCAGCACCACGTTCTCCAGCGCCGAGAACTCGGGCAGCAGATGGTGATACTGGTAGACGAAGCCCAGATGCGAGCGGCGCAATGCCGTGCGGCGATCGTCGCCCAGTTTGCCGCAGGCCTCGCCTGCCAGCCACACCTCGCCCTCGTCGGGGCGCTCCAGCAGGCCGGCGATGTGCAACAGCGTTGACTTGCCGGCACCCGAGGGGCCGACCAGGGCAACGATCTCGCCCGGCTGGATAGTGAGATCGGCGCCGTTGAGCACGTGAAGCACGTCCTTGCCCTGGGCGAAGGAACGCTTGATGGATTCGAGCCGCAGACCGGCGGGGCTATTCATAGCGGAGGGCCTCCACCGGATCGAGATTGGCGGCACGCCAGCTGGGATAGATGGTGGCGGCGAAGGACAGGCCCAGGGCCATCAACACCACCGCCACCACCTCGCCAGCATCGACGCGGGCGGGCAGCTGGGTCAGGAAGTAAATCTCGGCGGAGAACAGCTCGCGACCGATGATGGATTGGATGACTTGGCGGATGGGCTCGATGTTGGTGGCGAACCACACCCCCAGCAGGGCGCCGAACAGGGTGCCCGCCACGCCGACCGAGGCGCCGGACAGGAAGAAGATGCGCATAACCATGCCGCGCGTCGCCCCCATGGTGCGCAGGATGGCGATATCGCGCCCCTTGTCCTTCACCAGCATGATCAGCGACGAGATGATGTTGAACGCCGCCACCAGGATGATCAGGGTGAGGATCAGGAACATCACGTTCCGTTCGACCTGGACGGCGTTGAAGAAGCTGGAATTGGCCTGCTGCCAGTCATAGATGCGCACGTTGCCGCCGGCGGCCCGGAAGATGGCGGTGCGCAGCTCGGACACCCGGTCGGGATTGTCGGCGAACACCTCGATCTGGCTCACCGCTCCGGGCATCCGGAAATAAGTCTGCGCCTGCTCCAGCGGCATGAAGACGAAGCCTGAATCGTACTCGAACATGCCGATGTTGAAGGTCCCGGCGACACGGTAGCCGCGCATGCGCGGGATCGTGCCGAAGGCGGTCGCGTTGCCCTTGGGCGAGATCAGCGTGATGGTGTCGCCGATATTCAGGCCCAGCTTCTCCGCCATGCGGTATCCCACCAACACGGCATCGCCGCCCTTGAACTCGTCGGGCGAACCTTGCAGGCCCTTGCGAATGATCTCGCGGCCCAGCAAGTCATCCGGGCGGACACCGCGCACGATGGCACCCACGGCGCCAGCCGGGCTGGTTGCCATCACCTGGCCCTCGACCGTGGGAATGGCGCGGGTGACGCCGGGCAGCTTGCGGATGGCTTCGGCCAGCGGGTCGAAATCGGTCAGCACGGGCCCGGCGCCATAGACGCCCATGTGCCCGTTGATGCCGAGGATGCGCGACAGAAGCTCCTGCCGGAAGCCGTTCATCACCGCCATCACCACGATCAGCGTCGCCACGCCCAGGCCGATGCCCAGGAGCGAGAAGCCGGCGATGACCGAGACGAAGCCTTCCTTGCGGCGAGCCCGCAGGTACCGGAAGGCCACCATCCTCTCGAAGGCATCGAACACGGGCGGGCGTCCCTTAGGCGGTCAGCTTGGCGAGCGCGGCTTCCACCGACAGTTCCTGCTTCTCGCCGGAATGACGGTTCTTCAATTCCACCACGCCGGCGGCCAGGCCCTTGGGGCCGGCGACCAGCTGCCACGGCAGGCCGATCAGGTCCATGTCGGCAAACTTGACGCCGGCGCGGTCGTCACGGTCGTCGTACAGCACCTCGACGCCCTGCTCGGACAGGGTGCGGTAGAGGTCCTCGCACACCTTGTCGCAGGTGGCGTCGCCGGCCTTCAGGTTGATCAGGCCCACCTTGAAGGGCGCCACCGATTCCGGCCATTTGATGCCGCGGTCGTCGTGGGAAGCCTCGATGATGGCGCCCATCAGACGAGACACGCCGATGCCGTAGCAGCCCATCTCGGCCAGTACCGGCTCGCCGCCCGGACCGGGGACCACGGCGTTCATGGCCTTGGAATACTTGGTGCCCAGATAGAAGATGTGGCCGACCTCGATACCGCGCGCCTCCTTCAGGCGCTCCGGCGGCGGCACGTTGGGCGCCGCCGGGTCGTGCTTCTCGTCGGTGACGGCATAGAGCTTGGACAAAGCGTCCAGATCGATGGCGTCCTTGGCGGCCAGCTCGTCATAGGCCACGTCGTAGAAGACGCCCGACTCACCGGTCTCGGCCAAAATATGGAATTCGTGCGACAGGCTGCCGCCGATGGCGCCCGAATCGGCCTGCATGGGGACGGCGGTCAGGCCCATGCGCTTGAAGGTCTTGAGATAGGCGTTGAACATCGCCTCATAGGCGCGCTTGGCCCCCTCGTAGTCCATGGCGAAGGAATAGCAGTCCTTCATCAGGAACTCGCGGCCGCGCATGACGCCGAAACGCGGGCGCACCTCGTCGCGGAACTTCCACTGGATCTGATAGAGGATCTTCGGCATCTCGCGATAGGACTTCACGTTGTCGCGGAAGATCTGGGTGATCAGTTCCTCGTTGGTCGGGCCGTACAGCATTTCGCGATCGTGGCGGTCGGTGATGCGCAGCATCTCCTTGCCGTAGGCGTCATAGCGGCCGCTTTCGCGCCACAGATCGGCCGACTGGATGGTCGGCATCAACAGTTCCTGGGCGCCAGCGGCGTCCTGCTCCTCACGCACGATGCGCTCGATCTTCTTGAGAACGCGCAGGCCCAGCGGCAGCCACGTATAGATGCCCGAGGCCGACTGGCGGACCATGCCGGCGCGCAGCATCAAGCGATGCGAGGCAATCTGCGCCTCGGCCGGGGTCTCCTTGAGAGTCGGCAGGAAATAGGTGGACAGGCGCATGGCATCCTCTGGGATCGGCAAAAAACGGAAGGCGCCGACTTTAGGCAATGCCACGCGGGATGACAAGCGGCCGGGCGGCTGAGACCGTTAGCGCACACCTTGCTTCTGGCAGGCGCGGGCCAATTCCGCCTGTTCGGCTCCCCCGATGGGCTCGCCGTTAAACGTGAAGGTGCCCTTCGCCATGTCGTAGCGCACCGTTCCGACCATCATGGTCACGTTGTCCAAGCCCTTGGACGAGATGGCCGCCAGTTTGGCCTCGGCCGCCGACTGGTTGGCGGAATACTGCGCACTCTGGCCGGGCGCCGCATCCACGACACCCTGCTGCTTGGTCAAAGCGGCTGCGTTGGCGTTCAATTGGGCCTGGTTGGATGTCACCTCGGCATCCTTGGCCGTCAGCTTCTGCTGTGCTTCCGGCAATGCCCATTTTGCCGCCACGTAATCCCTGTCCGAGGGCTTGCGCGTGCCGGCATCCACCTGCCCTTGCAAGGTAGCCAGGGTCGATTGCGCGGTGGTGACCGCATTGGCCAATGCCGTTCTTTCGCCGGCCAATTGGGTCTGCTGCGCCGTCAACGTGGTGCGCTGGGTGTTAAGCCTGGTGATCTGCGCCTGGGCCGATGTCTTGGCGGCGTAGGTATCAGCCTGGCCTTGCAAGGCTGCCGCCTTATCGCGCTGAGCCTGGTTGCGCGCACCGTAGGCGACAGGATTGATGTTGATGGGGAATTCCAGCACGTCGGGCACCAGCTTGCCGATGGCATCGGCCCCGCTCCCGGGGACATCGGCGGGAACAACCGCCCTGCCCTGGGCGTCCACGCCGGGTTGATAGGCGACGTCCGCCGAGGGCATGTGCTGGATCAGGCGCGAGCAGTCCACCTTGGTAATGACGATGCGTACCGGCTGGGACGCGCTCTCCTGCGTCAGTGCCGGAGCCGCCGGCCCCAGCAGGCCAAACGTCAGGTAAGCGACGCGACGATCCATGACATTCTCCCCCTGCACGAAGGGCAATCCAGCCATGTGGAGAGAGTGGCCGAAATTGCTTGTCGCAGCAAGGTTATCCACCGTTCACGAAATTTCTAAAAAAAAAGATGGTGACGCACGTTACGAAATTGCGTACCTTTACCTCAACCCGATACGGGATACGGGGGAGACCCAAAGCGGCGCCCCGATGCGGCTCAGGTTTAGGGAGGAGACGCCTACGGTCGCAAAGACCTGACGGCGCGGAGACGCAGGGATGGCAAGATCAGAAAGCTGATCTTGCCATTTTGCATTTTCAGGCCTTGCCGTTTTCCATCCAGCCCGGCCCCAATGCATCGATCCGGGCCTGCACCGGGCAATCGACCCGATGGGCGCCGGGCAGGATGCCGATGCTCATCAGGAATTCGTTCACCACCTCCCCGCCCATGAAGACGAAGGTTTGGCGAAACAGCTGAACCCATTCCTCTTTCGTGCGGGGATGATGGGCGGCGATCCAGGCGGCGAAGCCGCCGTGCCGTTGCCGCAGGGCGCGCAGACGCCGTGCGTTCTCGATGATTGCGTCGATCTTGCGG
>DATJKV010000074.1:0-5105 GCA_035491155.1 Magnetospirillum sp.
GCACTAAGTATCGCGGCCTGGTGAAGAAGCGGCTGCTGCCCGTCACCATCTCTGGGCCGGTCGAACCCGGCACGCCGCTGATGGCCGGCGAGGTGGAAGCGGGCGAGATGCGCTCCTCGTGCGGCGATGTGGGCGTGGCGATGGTGCGGCTGGAGCATCTGGGCAAGCCGCTGACTGCCGGGGGAGCAAGCCTGACGGTGAGCGTGCCGGACTGGGTGCGGTTGCCGGAGGGCTGAGGTCCTCTAGGGAAAACCTAGTCGTTGAACTCTTCCACCGGGTGGTCCTGGCCGGCAAAGAAGCAGAAGCCGTTGCGACCGGCGTGCTTGACCCGGTACATGGCCACGTCGGCGGCCTTGGACACCTCTTCCATGGAATTGCCGTCATCGGGGAAGACGGCGACGCCGATGGAGGCGCCGATCTGGCAGACGTGGCCCTGGTAATCAAAGGGCCGCGCCAGGGCGTCGACGATCTTGCGGGCGACCAGGGCCGCCTCGGCGCTGCGCTGGATTTCCTCGACCACCACCACGAACTCATCGCCGCCGACGCGGGCCACCGTGTCGGACGAACGCACGCAG
This sequence comes from Magnetospirillum sp., assembly GCA_035491155.1. Classification (GTDB taxonomy): domain Bacteria; phylum Pseudomonadota; class Alphaproteobacteria; order Rhodospirillales; family Magnetospirillaceae; genus Magnetospirillum. The sequence goes on from DATJKV010000074.1 coordinate 576, forward strand.
GCGGCAAGGCGGGCCGAAACCTCGCGCAGCACATGGTCGCCCGCCTCGTGCCCCAGGCTGTCGTTGATGGGCTTGAATTTGTCCAGGTCCACGTACAGCACCGCCATGCGCCCGCCGTTGCGCTTCACGCGAGCCAAGGCGTGGTTCATGCGGTCGTTCAGCAGGTTGCGGTTGGGCAGGCCGGTCAGGTGGTCGTGGTGGGCCAGGCGGCGGATGCGCTCCTCGTTTTCCTTGCGCTCGGAGATGTCGCGCAGGATGGAGGTAAACAGGCGTTGGCGGCCGTGGCGCAGTTCGGACACCGAGATTTCCATGGGGAAGGTGCTGCCGTCACGGCGCAGGCCGACGCCCTCCACCAGCCGCCCCATCAGGGTCGGGAACAGGCCCGACATATAGGCGTCGAAGAAGCGCTGGTGGCGCTCGCGCAGGTCCTCGGGCATCAGGTCGCCCAGATCGATGCCCGCCATCTGACCACGGCCGAAGCCGAACATGCGCTCGGCCGCCGGATTGGCCGATTCGATCTTGCCGGAATCATTGATGGTGACGATGCCTTCGGCCACCGAGGCCAGGATGCCCTGCAGCCGCTCCTCGCGTTCGCGCAGGGCCTCGGCGGACTTGACGAATTTCGAGATGTCGCGGCCTTCGATGAAGAACACGCCGTCGCTGGGGGCGCGGCGCACGCGCAGTTCAGCCTCGAACACCGAACCGTCCGAGCGCGACAGCTTCAAGGGCAGGAATTCCTCTTCCGCCAGCAGGTCCCAGCCGGCTTCCATCAGGAAGCGGTAGTCGTTCACCACCCAGTCCTCGAACGGGCGGCCGATGGCGTCCTCGGCCGAGGACAGGCCCAACATACGCACACCCGCATTGTTGAGGAAGCTGATCTGGTTGTCCTGAAGCAGGCACACCAACGAGGACGCGAGTTCCAGCAACTCGCGGTCAAGAACGACGGTCGCGGTGCGTGCCGCTACGGAAGCCGTCACCTCTTCACCCCCACTACCCATCCGGCGAATGGTCGTGCCAAAAGGGGGGGGAAGTCAACCATCCACTAGATGCGGTTATTTGCTCAGTTGATGATGTAGCTCTGCTAGTCGCGCGAAGGGCGATTGGCCGGGGGCGAGGTTTAGCGGGCCGGCGCGGCGCATGCCTTCGCGGCCCCACCGCTCGCGCACCGCTTCCTCCAGCCAGGCCTGGGCCTGGACGGCTCGTGATTGGGGCAGGCGGTCATTACCGGCCAGGAAGCCAGCGTGGCCATCGATGGCCTCGACCAGAGTGTCGATGCCGTCCTTGCGCATGGAGGAGACCAGCAGCACCGGTACGGTCCAGCCGTCGTTTTCGTCCCCGCCTCCGCCCAGCGAAAGGGCACCCAGCACGTCGGCGCGGGCGCGCTTGGCTTCCTTGTCCATGTCGGCCTTGGTCACCACCACCACGTGGGGAATCTCGGCGATGCCGGCCTTCATGAATTGCAAGCTGTCGCCCGAGCCGGGCTGGACGCAGAACAGCACGGTGTCGGCCACGCCAACCACGTCGGTCTCGCTCTGGCCGACGCCCACGGTCTCGATCAGCACCACGTCGTAGAGCGCCCGCATCAGCACCATGACCGCCACGGTCAGCCCGGCCAGCCCGCCCAGCCGGTCGCGCGCCGCCATCGAGCGCACAAAGATGCCCTGGTCCTCGGGATCGGTGGACAGGCGGGTGCGGTCGCCCAGCAGGGCGCCGCCCGAGCGCCGCGACGACGGGTCCACGGCGATGCAGGCCACGGTACGGCCGCGGCCGCGCCAATTGCCGATCAGCGCGTTCATCAGGGTGGACTTGCCCACGCCGGGCGGGCCGGTCATGCCCACCACCTGGGCCACCGGAGCGGCGTAGGCGGCGTCGAGCAGGGCCACTGTCTCGGGAGCGTCGGGGGCGCGTTCCAACTGGGCCAGCGCTCTAGCCAGGGCGGCCTTGCCGCCGGCTCGGATGTCGTCGAGTGTCATGGCCGGGATCATCCACCGCGTCGGGGGAGGTGGTCAAGACACGGCGGTTTTGCTATGGTCCGGCACCATGAAAAGCCTTCCCTCGCGGCTGCCGCCGTTCTTCGTGCTGATCGCCAGCGCCTTCGCGCTCGCCTTCGCCCTGGTCTCGCAATACGGCTTCGGGCTGAAGCCGTGCGTGCTGTGCCTCACCCAGCGCATTCCCTTCGTGGTGGCCGGGGCGCTGGGTGCGCTGGCGCTTTTCGGGACGATGGCCCGCTGGCGGCGCGCGCTGATCGCTTTGGCGGCGCTGGCCTTCCTGGTCAATTCGGGTATTGCCGTCTACCACGTGGGCGTCGAGCAGAAGTGGTGGCATTCTTCGTGTGCGCCTACCGAGGAAGGTCCCATCGACGTCAACGACCTGGCCGCCATGATGTCCAAGCCGGTCGAGGCCCGCTGCGACGAGCCGGCGTGGGAATGGCACGGCATCACCATGGCTGCCATGAACATCCCCTTTTCCGCCTGCCTGGCGCTGGTGACCCTGGTGCTGCTGCGGCGCATGGAGGACCGCTGATGAAGGACGACGACCATATCGCCCGCATCCTGCGCGTGGACCAGGCCGGCGAGCTGGGTGCCGTGCGTATCTATCAGGGCCAGCGCGCCATCCTCGGCAAGGGGCGCCACGGTCCGCTGTTGGCCCGGATGGCCGAGCAGGAACAGCACCATCTGGAGACCTTCAACCGTCTGATCTCGGAACGGCGGGTGCGTCCCACCGCGCTTAGCCCGATCTGGCACGTGGCCGGCTTCGCCCTTGGCGCCGCCACCGCCCTGATGGGCGAGCGTGCCGCCATGGCCTGCACCGTGGCGGTGGAGGAGGCCATCGACGAGCACTACGCCGATCAGGCCGCCCAACTGGGTGAGGACGAGGCCGACCTGAAGGCCACCATCGAGAAGTTCCGTGAGGACGAGCGGGAACACCGCGACATTGGCCTCGCCAACGAGGCGGAGAAGGCTCCGGCCTATCCGCTGCTGTCGACCGCCATCAAGACCGGCTGCAAGGTCGCCATCTGGCTGAGCGAGCGGGTGTGATGAAAAAGCCGGCCCTCGATCCCGCCGCAGTGGAAGGCCGCACCGGTAGCCTCTATCCGCCCGAGTTCCAGGCGACGGTGGCCGGCCGGGTCAAACGGCGGCTGGGCGATGCGCTGGGCTTGAGCGATTTCGGAGTCAATCTGGTCGAGTTGCCGCCGGGGACCTCGTCGGCCCTGCGCCATTGGCACAGCGCCGAGGATGAATTCGTTTACGTGCTCTCGGGAACGCTTACGCTGATCACCGATGCGGGCGAGCAGGACCTGCCGGCCGGCACCTGCGCCGGCTTTCCCAAGAATTCCGGCGACGGACATTGCCTGATCAACAAGTCTGGCCAGCCCGCCACCTATCTTGAGGTGGGCAGCCGCAATCCGGCCGACCGCGTGGTCTATCCCGACGTGGACATGGTGGTGGAACGGCGCTTGGTGTTTGCCCGCAAAGACGGTACGGCGTACTAGCGCCTCTGTTGGGAAGCTCGCCTGGATCAGTTGGATGTCTTCGGTCGAAACATCTGGCTGCAAAGGAAAGTGCCCATGGACATGAATGAGCAGCTCGATCTCGTCCTTGAACGCACGGTAAAGGCCAGTCCGGCCCAACTCTGGCGCGCCTGGACCGAGCCTGACCTTCTGAAGCAGTGGTTCGCGCCAAAGCCTTATGGCGTCGTCAAGGCGTCGATCGAGCTTGTACCGGGCGGCGAGTTCAATATCGTCATGTGTGCGCCGGATGGGCAGGCTTTTCCTGAAAAGCCGGGGTGCATTCTTGTCGTGAACCCGGAACGATGCTTGGTCTGGACGGACGGCCTTGGCCCGCGGTTCCGGCCGAACGCGGAAGCCTTCATGACGGCCCAAATCACCATGGAGCCGGTGGCCGAGGGCACGCGTTATCGCGCGCTCGTGCGTCACAAAAGCGCGCAAGATCGGGCAAAGCATGAGGAAATGGGATTTTTCCAGGGTTGGGGCACCTGCCTGACCCAATTGGAAGAGCTTGCCGGGCAACTCCCGGCGACCTAACCGCAAATCCCCTTCAGCGCCGTCCACTGCTCGGGGGCAAGAACCGGGTGGCCATCGGGCCGGGCCAACCTGTCCACCGCATCGGCACGCGCGGCGGAGTCCGGGTGGGTGCTGAGCCAGGCCGGAACCCGGCTGGGGTGGGCGGCGAGACGGCGGAGGAAGGCGGAAAGGCCGTGGGCATCCAGGCCAGCCGCGTTCATCAGGGCGACGCCGCCCGCATCGGCGGCGGCCTCGTCCTCGCGGGAATAGGCGCCGGCCAAGGCCATGGCGGCTCCCGAGGCCAGCACGCCCGAGGTTTCACCGGTCACCAGGGTGACGGCCAGGCCCACGCCGGTGGCGCGGATCATGGCGGCGGTGGGATGGCGCAGGCGCAGATGGGTGAATTCGTGGGCCAGAACGCCGGCCACCTCGTCGGGGCTTTGCGCGTCGGCCAGCAGGCCGGCAAACACCATCACCGTGCTGCCGGGCAGGGCGATGGCGTTGAC
>DATJKV010000075.1:0-2991 GCA_035491155.1 Magnetospirillum sp.
GTGGCGGGTTCGGCCCTGCTGGTGGGCGGCGACCCCGGCATCGGCAAGTCTACCCTGCTGACCCAGGCCACCGCCGCGCTGTCCAAGCAGGTGCCGGTGGTCTACATCTCGGGTGAAGAGGCGGTAGACCAGGTGCGCCTGCGCGCCCAGCGCCTGGGACTGGCCACCGCGCCGGTACAGCTGGCCTCGGCCACCAACCTGCGCGACATCATCCAGACCCTGGACGTGGCCGACGCCCCCAAGGTGGTGGTCATCGACTCCATTCAGACCATGTTCGCCGACAACGTGGAAGCGGCGCCCGGCACCGTCAGCCAGGTCCGCATCTGCGCCCATGAGCTGATCCGGCTGGCCAAGCGCCGCGGCTTCGTGCTGTTCCTGGTCGGCCACGTCACCAAGGAAGGCACCATCGCCGGCCCGCGCGTGCTGGAGCACATGGTGGACACGGTGCTGTATTTCGAAGGCGATCGCGGCCACCAGTTCCGCATTTTGCGCGCGGTGAAGAACCGCTTCGGCGCCACCGACGAGATCGGCGTATTCGAGATGACCGACGGCGGCCTGACCGAGGTGCTGAATCCCTCCGCCCTGTTCCTGGCCGAGCGGCGCGGCAACGTGTCGGGCTCGTGCGTCTATGCCGGGGTCGAAGGCACGCGGCCCATGCTGGTGGAAATTCAGGCGCTGGTGGCGCCAAGCACGCTGTCTTCCCCGCGCCGCGCCGTGGTGGGCTGGGATTCCAACCGGCTGTCCATGGTGCTTGCGGTGCTAGATGCACGATGCGGCCTTGCGTTATCGGGCAATGACGTTTATTTGAACGTCGCTGGCGGCTTACGGATTACCGAGCCCGCTGCCGATCTCGCGGTCGCGGCCGCGCTCGTGTCCTCGGCCACCGATGTGCCCGTTCCCGCCGACATGGTGGTGTTCGGTGAGATCGGACTTTCCGGCGAGGTGCGTGCGGTCGCGCAAGGCGACGCCCGCCTGAAGGAGGCGGCGAAGCTGGGGTTCGCCCAAGGCCTGGTGCCGGCGAGCCCGCGCAAGGGAAAGCAGCAAGCCGCAGGCAGTCCGCTGGCGATTCGTCCCATCGGGCATTTGCAGGATTTGCTGGGGCTGTTCCGCCCCGGCCAGTGACGACCGGAACCGACGAAAGAGCCGTTTGCCATCATGGGCAACTTCACCGCCGTGGACATTATCGTCGCCGTGGTCATGCTGGGTCTGGCGGCATTTTCGTTTATGCGCGGATTCGTCCACCAGGTGCTGGCCATCGGCGCCTGGATCGGTGCCGTTGCCGCCACCTTCTATGGCTTCCCGCTGGCGCGGCCATTCTTCCGCAACCACATCGATTCGGCCCTGGGCGCCGACGTCGCCACCGGCATCAGCCTGTTTTTGGTATCGTTGCTGGTTCTGTCCATCGCCACCAAGGCGATCTCCGATCGCGTGCGGCGCAGCGCGTTGAACAGCGTTGATTCGTCCCTCGGCTTCGTGTTCGGATTGGGCCTCGGCGCGGCTTTGGTTTCGTTGGGCTTTCTGCTGGTGACCATGCTGACCGGCCCCGAGCTGCCCGACTGGCTGGCGACCGCCAAGACCCGTCCGTGGCTGGAGCGCGGCGCCAATCTGCTCAAGGGTTTCGCGCCCGAAGGGTTCGGCACCGCCGAACACAAAGCCAAGGAGGTCAAGGGCGAGGCCCACGACCTGATGGATGCGGAACAGAAATTCCGCCAATTCGTCGCCCCCCTGCCGGCCAGCGGCACGGACGACAAGGGCGCGCCCCCGGCCAAGGCCGGCGAGGCCGCCAAGCCCGGCGACAAGCCGGCAAAGGGCTATGACAAGGAGAGCCGGGGCCAGATGGACCGGCTGTTCCAGACCAACCAGTGACACAAGCGGCGGATCCCATGCTCACCACCAATCCCTTCGACGACGATCATCTGCGCGAGGAATGCGGCGTCTTTGGCATCCACGGCCATGCGGAAGCGGCCGCCCTGGTGGCGCTGGGCCTGCACGCCCTGCAACACCGCGGCCAGGAGGCGGCGGGCATCGTCTCGTTCGACGGCGAGCACTTCCATAACCACCGCGACCTCGGCCACGTCGAGGATTGCTTCGGTTCGGAAACCGTCATCCGCAAGCTGAAGGGCAACCGCGCCGTCGGCCACGTGCGCTATTCCACCACCGGCGAGACCCTGCTGCGCAACGTGCAGCCGCTATTCGCCGAAATGGAGTTCGGCGGCCTGGCCCTGGCCCACAACGGCAATCTGACCAACGCCGGGGCCTTGCGCCGCCAGCTGGTCAAGCGCGGCTGCCTGTTCCAGTCGACCACCGATACCGAGGTGATCATCCACCTGATCGCCATCAGCCTGTACTCCACCGTCGAGGACCGCCTGATCGACGCCCTGCGCCAGATCGAAGGCGCCTATTCGCTGGTGTGCCTGACCAAGAACAGCGTCATCGGCGTGCGCGACCCGCTGGGCATCCGCCCGCTGGTGATCGGCAAGCTGGACGGCGCCTGGATCCTGGCCTCGGAAACCTGTGCGCTCGACATCATCGGCGCCGAGTTCGTGCGCGACGTCGAGCCGGGCGAGATCGTCGTGCTCACCGATGGCGGCATCCGCTCGCTGAAGCCGTTCGGCAACACGCGCCGCCGTTTCTGCATCTTCGATTACATCTACTTCGCCCGTCCCGATTCGATCATGGAAGGCACCAGCGTGTACGAGGCGCGCAAGCGCATCGGCGCCCAGCTGGCGCGTGAGAGCGGTATTCCCGCCGACGTGATCGTGCCGGTGCCCGATTCGGGCGTGCCCGCCGCCCTGGGCTACGCCACCGAAGCCGGCATTCCGTTCGAGCTGGGCATCATCCGCAACCACTATGTGGGCCGTACCTTCATCCAGCCGACCGACCGCTCGCGTCATGCCGGCGTCAAAATGAAGCACAACCCCAACCGCGCCAGCATCCAGGGCAAGCGCGTGGTTCTGGTGGACGATTCCATCGTGCGCGGCACCACCAGCC
>DATJKV010000076.1:0-2287 GCA_035491155.1 Magnetospirillum sp.
GGTCAGCTCCTGCCCCATGTAGCAGCCCTTCTCGAAATCCACGCCGCCCAACTCTTCGAAGCCGTTCTCCAGCAACAGCGCCTTGTCCGGCACCATGTCGCGGCTGCCGTCGGGGATGCCAGCCCCCAGACGGGCCAGGTCCCAGGTGGCGAAATCGGCCTCGGCCAGGCCGGCGGCCAGCAGCGGCTCGGGATTGGTCAGCAGCACGCGGGCGCCAAGGCTCTCCAGACGCGGGTCCACATAGGCGACGCCGTCGGCGAAGGCCCGCGCGGCGCCCGGCTCGTCGGACAAGGCCAGAGCGGGAGCGTCCATCACCGCGAACACCTGCAAATCCGTCATGGCGACGGTGACCTTGGCCCGCAGCTTGTACATGGACAGTTTCTTGCGGAATTCCTCGGCGCGCTCGGCCTCCACGTCGATGAGGAAGGCATCGTCCTTCTCGACGATGAACAGGTCCCACAGGAACTTGCCCTGGGGGGTCAGGAACGCCGCCCAGAGGGCGCGGGCCGGGCCGGCCTTCTTGATATCGTTGGAAATCAGGCCCTGAAGAAAGGTGGCCCGGTCTTCGCCGGCAACCGACAGCGCTGTGCGGTTCAGGCGGGTGAAACGGGATTCCATGGCGTGGGGAACTCCAAAGGCGCGCGGCGGACCTTCCCAAGGTGGGGCAAAGGCCCGGGCTTGGCAACCCCGAGCCTGCTTGGCCCGAGCCCGCTTGACCCGTGTCACCTTGGCACAAACCGGCCGGCACTCTATAAGGGTGCGATGCATATTACCTTGGTCGACGTTTCCATCCCCTTCGACGGCTTCACCGCCTCGGCCCGCGCGCTCGGCGGCGCCGAGAAGGGATTCGCCGCCCTACCCGGCGCCCTGGCCCGGCGCGGCCACACCGTCGCGGTGTTCAACCGCTGCCGCTGGAGCCTGTTCATCGAGGGTGCCCAGTGGGAAACGCTGGAGGGCAAGAAGCCGCTCTCCACCGACGTGCTGATCGCCTTCCGCAAGCCCTCGCTGCTGGAATTCATCCGCCAGGCCAAGCGCCGCATCCTGTGGACCACCGCCCCCGTCCGCCAGTTGGAGCGTACCGGCGAGACACTGAAGGATTTGAAGCCGCTGGTGCTGTTGTCCTCCCAGGCGCAAGGCGCCGGCTGGACGCCCAAGGGCTCGCAGGCGGCGGTGATGCCGCCCGCGGTCAAGTCGGACTTCCTGGCCGACGTGGCCACCGCCCCTGCGGTGCCGCCACGCGCCGTCGTCACCACCCACCCGAGCCACGGCATGGACTGGCTGCTGGATCTGTGGCTGACCCGCATCCGCCCAGTGGTACCCGAGGCCGAACTGCACCTCTATTCCATGGGCCTGGCCAAGGCCGAGGACGGCGGCGAGGTGGAGGAAGCCTTGCGCCCACTGGCCGAGAAGGTGCTGGCCGCGCGCGAGCACGGCGTGGTGATCCAGCGCCCCGGCTCGGACGCAATGATGGCCCAGGCCTATCGCGAAGCCACTGTTCACCTTTATCCCGGCCATGCCGACGACGCCACCGCCTTCACCCTGATGGAAAGCCAGGCTTCCGGCCTGCCGGCGGTACTGCGCCCCCTGGGCGCCGCGCCCGAGCGGGTGGTCAACGGCCGTTCGGCCTATGTGGTGCCCGACGACGACGCCTTCGCCAACCTGGCCACCATGCTGCTGGGCGACGCGCATGTGGCACGCTCCATGGGCGCCGAGGCCAAGGCTCATTACCGCTCCCGCTCATGGGATGCGGCGGCCGAGGCATTGGAATCGGCACTCACATGATCCGCCTGCTGCAAGCCATGGCCGGGGCCGACCGCGGCGGCGCCGAAGGCTTCTTCGAGCGCCTGGCCCCCGCCCTGCAACGGGCCGGCGTGGAGCAACAGGTGCTGATCCGCACCAATCCCCGCCGCGCCGCCGCGCTGCGTGAGGCCGGCGTGGACGTAACCGAATTGCCGTTCGGCGGCCTGCTGGATGTCCGTACCCGGCTGGGCTTCGCCAAGGCCGTGCGCGACTTCCGTCCCACCGTCGTGCTGACCTGGATGAACCGGGCCAGCCGTTTCTGCCCCAAGGGTAACTTTGTGCGTGTGGGCCGCTTGGGCGGCTACTACGACCTCAAATATTACCGGGGCTTCGATCACCTGATCGGCAACACCCAGGACATCGTCGACTGGATCGTCGGCCAGGGCTGGAACCCATCTCGCGTCCACTACGTTCCCAATTTCGTCGCCGCCTCCAAGGCTCCCGCCGTCAGCCGCAAGGAGCTGGGGACGCCCGACGGCGTGCCGGT
>DATJKV010000077.1:0-4547 GCA_035491155.1 Magnetospirillum sp.
GTCGGCCGGGTTCACCTGGCCGTTGACCACGCGGACGATGCGGCCGCCGGGGTTGAGCGTCTGCAGGCGCTCGTGCAGCAATTCCACCTTCACCGGGTCGGCGATGTCGGTCTTGGTCAGGATGATTCGGTCGGCCACCGCCGCCTGCTTGATGGCTTCCTCGTGGTTGTCCAGCGTGCTGGCGCCGTTGACAGCGTCCACCGTAGTGACGATGCCGTCCAGGCGATAGCGCGACGACAGCAGCGGGTCGCTCATCAGCGTATGGATGATGGGGGCAGGGTCGGCCAGGCCGGTGGTCTCGATGACCACGCGGTTGAATTCCAGGATCTCGCCCTTGACCCTTTTCAGGAACAGATCGCGCAGCGCGTTGACCATGTCGCCGCGCACGGTGCAGCACAGGCAGCCCGATTGCAGCAGCACGATGTCCTCGGCCACGTGCTGGACCAAAAGGTGGTCCAGGCCGACGGCGCCGAACTCGTTGATCAGCACCGCCGTTTCCCCCAGTTCCGGCTGGGCCAGCAGGTGGTTCAACAGGGTGGTCTTGCCGCTGCCCAGGAAGCCGGTGAGGACGGTGACGGGAAGGGTGTCGCTCATTTCTTGTACAGTTCCTCCGGGCTGATCTTGACCTTTTCCACCTCGATCAGGCCCTCGGGGCGGGCGGCGGTGTAGAAGCAGGTGCGCCGGCCGGTGTGGCAGGCGACGCCGTCCTGGTCCACCTTCACCAAGATGGTGTCGCCGTCGCAATCGATCAGGAATTCCTTGAGCCGCTGCTGCTGGCCCGAGGTCTCGCCCTTGCGCCACAGACCCTTGCGCGAGCGCGACCAGTAGCAGACCCGGCCGGTGGCCAGGGTTTCGGCCACGGCGTCGCGGTTCATCCACGCCATCATCAGCACCTCGCCGGTGTCGTATTGCTGGGCGATGGCGGGCACCAGGCCGTCCTCATTGAAGCGGATGGCGGCCAAAGCGGCGTCGGATTCGGTCATGGCTGGGCTCCGGGTTACTGCGTGGCTTCCCTATAGATCATTTTGTGCCGAGACACGATGCCAAGGCGTCGGAAAGGCGCGTCATCAGGGTGAAATAGAGGTCGGGCCCGGGCGGGATGTCGGCGCCCTGGGGGTCGAGCACGCCTTCGCGGGCGCCGGCCGCTTCCGCCAGGGTGTGGACGACGGGCGCGGGGAATTGCGGCTCGCGGAACACGCAGGCGGTGCCCGAAGCCTTCAGCCGGTCGCGCAACGCGGCCAGGCGCTTGGCCGAGGGGGGGCGGTCGGGGTCCACCGTGACCGAGCCGACCGCGTTCAGATCGTAGCGCTTCTCCAGGTACTGGTAGCCGTCGTGGAAGACGGCGAAGGGCTTGTCGGCCACCAGCATCAGCTTCAGTTTCAGCAGCATATCCAGCGCCGACAGCCTCTCCTCGGTGGCGTCGGCATTGGCCTGGTAGCGCTCGGCATGCTCGGGGTCCAGCTTCGCCAGCCGCTCGGCCAAGGCGCTCACCAGCAGGCGGGCGTTGGTGGGGTCCAGCCACACATGATAGTCGTTGCCGTCCTCGTGGTGATGGCCGTGCTCGTCGTGCTCGGCCTCCCACACGCCGCCCTCGCGGGCCGGCAGCACACGGACGCCCGGCAGCCGGGCGAGGGCGACCATGGCCGAGGCCGACTTGTCCTTCAGCGCGCGGGTGACAAAGGTCTCGTAATTGGGGTCCACCAGCACCACCAGTTGCGCATCTGCCAGCTTGCGGGCGTCCGAGGGGCGAAGGGTGTAGGTGTGCTCGGACTGGGCGCCGGTCACCACCAGATCCGGGCTGCCCACCCCCTGCATCACCGATGCGGCCAGCGAGTGCAGCGGTTGGATCGAGGCCACGACGCGGGGCACCTCGGCCCGGGCGGCAAGGGGGAGAAGGGTAATTGCCAGGATGCCGGTGACCAGGGACTTCCGCATGAGGGGGCTCCGTGTCATGATGCGGGATCAGAGGCAACGTTATAATGTAACGCTTTTGCGCTGCCAAGGAATTCCGATGGGCTTTCCCGTACCCGATCACGATCATGGCTGCTGTATCGCCCATGCGCTGGAGATGGCCGAGGCCGAGTGCAGCCGGCGCGGGGCCCGCCTGACCGAGGTGCGCCGCCGCGTGCTGGAACTGGTATGGCGCAGCCATGCCCCCGTCGGCGCCTACGCTTTGTTGCAGGTGTTGGGGCGGGAGGGGTTCTGCGCCGCGCCGCCTACCATCTACCGGGCGCTGGATTTCCTGCTGGCCCACGGCCTCATCCATCGTATCGAGCGCCTTAACGCCTATGCCGGCTGTACCCGCCCGGGCGTGCCTCATGCCGGCCAGTTCCTGCTGTGCGAAGGCTGCGGCGCCGCCGCCGAGTTGGACGATGAAACCATCGACGCCGCCATCGCCGCCGCCGCCACGCGCGCCGGTTTTTCCGTCACCCGCCAGACCGTCGAGGTGGACGGCCTGTGCCCGTCCTGCCGCGCCAAAGGCGAGGCCGCCCATGGCTGAGCCGCTGATCGCCCTGGAGCGCATCTGCTTTGCCCGCTCGGGCCAAACCATACTGGCGGACGTGTCGCTGGCGGTGCAACCGGGCCGCATCCTCACCGTGGTCGGGCCCAATGGGGCGGGCAAGTCGACCCTGGTCAAGCTGGCCCTGGGCCTGCTGCGGCCCGACAGTGGTTCCGTCCGCCGTGGCCCCGGCCTCGTCATCGGCTACGTGCCGCAAAGCCTCAGCCTGGAGCCGACCCTGCCGTTGTCGGTGCGCCGCTTCCTGGCCATGGCGGCGCCGCGTACCTCGCGCGCCGAGCAGGAAGCCGCGCTGGATCGGGTAGGGGCGGGGCACGTGCTGGCCCGCCAGGTGGCCCACCTGTCGGGCGGAGAGATGCAACGGGTCATGCTGGCCCGCGCCCTGCTGCGCCGGCCGCATTTGTTGGCCCTGGATGAGCCGGTGGGTGGTGTCGACATGGCCGGTCAGGCCGAGCTTTACGATCTGATCGCCGCGCTGGCCCGTCAGGACGGGGTAGGCGTGCTGATGGTCAGCCACGATCTGCACGTGGTCATGGCCGCCACCGACGAAGTGGTTTGCCTGAATCGCCACGTCTGCTGCGCCGGCCACCCCGAGGCGGTCAAAGGCCACCCCGAATACCTGGCCCTGTTCGGATCCAAGGTGGCGGCCAGCCTGGCGGTCTACACCCACATGCACGACCACGAGCATCTGGCCGATGGTTCGGTCGGCCACATTCATGGACCGGATTGCCACCATGGATGAATTCCTTGCCCGCGCCCTGGCCGGAGGCATCCCCCTTGCCCTGGTGGCGGGGCCGTTCGGTTGCTTCGTGGTATGGCGCCGCATGGCCTATTTCGGCGACACCCTGGCTCATGCAGCGCTGCTGGGCGTGGTGCTGGGTGCCCTGTTGAACGTGGATTTCGGCATCGGCATTGCCGTCACCTCGCTGGCGGTGGCCCTGCTGCTGGCTTTCGGGCAGCGGCGCGGTCCGCTGGCGTCGGACACCATTCTCGGCATCCTGTCGCATGGGGCGCTGGCTGTCGGACTGGTGTTGCTGGCGCTGATGCACGACGCGCGCATCAATCTGATGGGCTGGCTGCTGGGTGACATCCTGGCGCTGGACTGGTCGGATGTGGGGGTGCTGTGGGCGGGCGGCGCAGTCTTGCTGGCGCTGCTGGCCAGTCAATGGCGGCCGCTGGTGGCCGTCGTCGTCGACGAGGACCTGGCCGCCGTCGAGGGGCACAATGTCCAGCGCGCCCGCCTGGTCTTGATGCTGCTGGTGGCTTTGGTGGTGGCCGGCGCCATGAAGGTGGTGGGCGTCCTGCTGGTCACAGCCCTGCTGGTCATCCCCGCCGCCACCGCGCGCCGTTTCGCCCGCACGCCCGAGCAGATGGCGGCCCTGGCGGCCCTGTTGGGCGCGCTGGCGGTGGCGTTGGGCCTGGCCGGCTCGTGGCGCTTCGACACCCCCTCGGGGCCGTCGGTGGTGGTGGCGGCGCTGCTGCTGTTCGGCGCCGCGCAAGTGGTGGGGCGGCGCTGATGTGGACCGACGGCGTCGCTTCCATCGGTTACAGCCACTCCTTTTATCCCGAGATGGCCCCGGCCCATCTGGCCTTTGCCTTGGCGCTCAAAGGCTTTGCGTCGCCCTTCGCCGCCGGGCGGCCGTTCCATTACGGCGAGCTTGGCTGCGGCCAGGGTGTCACCACCAACCTGCTGGCCGCCTGCCATCCAGACAGCGGCTTCGAGGCGGTCGACCTGCTGCCCGAGCATATGGAGGGCGCCGGCCGACTGGCGGAAGCCTGCGGCAATACAAACGCCCTTTTCTACCAAGAGAGTTTCGCCGACTATGCCCGGCGTGACGGCCCCGATTTCGACGCCATCGTCCTGCACGGGATATGGTCGTGGGTGTCGGCCGACAACCGCCGTATCCTGGCCGATCTGACGCGTCGGCGGCTGAAGTCGGGGGGCGTGCTGTATGTCAGCTACAATTGCCTGCCCGGCTGGGCCGCCGACATGCCGGTGCGCCGGTTGCTGCTGGAACGGGTGGCCGCC
>DATJKV010000078.1:0-2351 GCA_035491155.1 Magnetospirillum sp.
GCCGCAACGGTCGTTGGCGCGCTGCCTGCCCTTGCCGGGCCGGCCGATCTGGCGCCGCACCGCGCCGTTTACGATATGGGCTTGTCCACCATCAGGCCGGGGGCCGGCATTGCCGCCGCCTCGGGGACCATGTCCTACGAATTCGATGATTCGTGTGACGGCTGGGTGGTCGAAAACCGCATCGCCATCACCTACGCCTACACCGAGGGCGGCCAGGTGCTGTCCACCACCGACTTCATCACCTGGGAATCCAAGGACGGGCTGCACTATAAGTTCCGGATGCGCAATACCCGCGACGGTCAGGTGACCGAGGACGTCGAGGGGGCTGCCGACCTCAAGGGCAAGGGGCAGGGCGGCGTCGCCAAGTTCACCCGGCCCGAGCCCATTACCGTGCAGTTGCCCAAGGGCACCCTGTTCCCCACCGAGCACACACTGCGTCTGCTGGATACCGCGCGGGCGGGCGGGCGCTCGTTCTGGCGGGTGGTGTTCGACGGGTCGGGCACCGAAGGCCCGTACGAGGTCAACGCCCTGATCGGCCCCCCCTCTCAGGCCTTTCCCGCGACCGGCGTCAGCCCTCTGCTGGCGTCGCAGTCGTGGCCCATGCGGCTGGCCTTCTTCCCGGTATCCAGCCGTGACCCCCTACCCAATTTCGAGATGGCGCTGACCTATCATCCCAACGGGGTGTCACAGCAGATTGTTCAGAGCTTCAAGAATTTCAGCCTGACGGGTAATCTGCAAAGCGTCGAGCCGCTGCCGGCCAAGGCCTGCCGCTAAATCTCACGCTTTTCCCGCTCCCCTCCCGGCTGGTGAGGATGCGCACCAGCCAGAAGGATTTGTCATGACCGAAAACACCGAGGCGCCGGACCGCTCGGAGCTGGAAGCGAAGAAGGCTGAACTGGAGTCCGCCGTCGCCGCCGCGCTTAAGGAAAAGGCGGTTGCCGAGCCCGGCAGCGCCTATCCGGCTCTGGCTGAAGCGTGGTTGGAACTGTCGGGCGTGCTGCAGGAGTTGGGCCAGCCCGAGACGGCGCTGGATGCCGCCGTAGAGGGCGTCGAAGAATACCGCCGCCTGTTCGAGGCCGCGCCCAGTGAGTTCATGGTGGTGTTGGCCTCGGCGGTGAATACCCTGTCCAACCGCTTGTCCGAGGTGGGCCGAGACGAGGAAGGTCGCGCCATCGGAGAGCAGGCCCTCGTGCTGGCGCGCGAGGCCGTCGACATCGATCCCGACCAGGCGCGTTTCGTGCTGGTCTCGGTGCTGATGAACCAGTCGGGCCGCTCGTGGCGGGCCAGCGAGTTCCTGCGTGCCATCGAAGAGACCGGAACCGCGGTCGAGATGTTCCGCGAGGGTGGCGAAGCCATGCACCCGTTTATGGGCGTCATGGTGGATGCCCTGCACCGCAATGCCCTGGCGCTGGCCGAGGCCGGCCATTGGGCCGAAGCGGTGCAGCTCCGGCGCATGATGATCAAGATTTTCCCCGAGGATCAGGCGCCTGCCGCCATCAATCAGCTGGTGGCTTTGACCCTTCAGCAGGCCGCTTTCGCCCTCAGTCGCGACGGCAAGCCCGGAGAAGCGTTGCCGTTGGTGGAGGAGGCCGCTCAGCTGGCCCGCGACCTGGCCGGGGCCGAGCCTGATCAGAACCGCCTGTTCCTGGCCCAGTCCCTGGCCAATCTGGCTTGCCGCCAGCATGAGGCGGAAGCGGACGAGCAGGCTTTGGACTCGGCGCTTGAGGCGGTCAACGTGTTCCAGGAGGTGGCTCAGGTCGATCCCGCCTCGGCCATCGGTCCGTTGGTGGCGACGCTCGACACCTTCGCTGCCATTCTGACGACGCTGGGCTACGAGGGGCAGGCGCAAGAGGTGCTGAACCAGCGCGACACCCTGCAAGCGGCCATGCGGCCGGTGACCCATTAGGCAGTCGGGCGGCAGGGACAGCCGGCCCGGCATAGGCCGGGCTGGTGCTTGCCTTTGTTTCGGCGGGTTCGTACACTTCCGCCCCTCTTTTAAGTCTTCGTAAAGGAACGGGTCTCCATGGCCGAATTGCCGCCCGATGTCGCCGCCATGAGCTTTGAGGACGCCCTTGCCGAGTTGGAGCGCATCGTGCGCGCCCTGGAAACCGGCGGCACCAAGCTGGACGACGCCATCAACGCTTACGAGCGTGGGGCATTGCTGAAGCGCCATTGCGAAGCCAAGCTCAAAGAGGCCCAGGCCAAGGTCGAGCGCATTTCGTTCGGCCCCGACGGCCAGGTGGGCGTCGAGCCCGCCAACATCCAATAGGGACTCTTCCGTGACTGCCAACGCTGCCGACCCCCGCCTGGCCGAGGCGCTGAAAGCAACCGGCGAGGCCGTCAACGCCGAG
>DATJKV010000079.1:0-2589 GCA_035491155.1 Magnetospirillum sp.
GCGATCTCGGTCAGGCTGCGCCACAGCCGGTGGTTGGCGTTTAGCGCGGCGAGGAAATGGTCGTTGTCACGGGCGTCGGCCATGTCGTCGGCGGCCTTGGTCAGGGCGACGGCACTGCTTTCCGGCAAGGTCAGGCGGACAGGAATGGCTACGTTACCCATGGCTCGCTCCCTCACTCGTCCAGACGACTTCTTAACTGTTTGCTAACGAACGGTATAACCGCGAACGGAGAGCGGCAATTATCCAGAGGGAGGAGGAGCATCCTCCGATTCGTTTGTCCGCCTGCCTAATGGTGGTGGCCCGCTTCCATCTCGGCAATCAGCCAGTGCTCAAGGTCCTGGTTCATCGGGCGGCCCCGGCTTTCCCAGATATAGTAGGCGCGCTCGCGGATACGCTCAATATCTCCGCCGGCCAGCTCGGCCGAGACCCGGCGGTTGATGTCGATCAGGGTGGTCAGCCGCGCGTCGGCGACGCCGCGCCCCATGGTGCCGGCGGTGGACAGGGCGTAGTCGGCCAATCGCGAATCGGGGACCAGCCAGTTATTCCGTTCGGCCACCTTCTTCAGCGTCAGCCAGACCTTGCGGTTGCGCTCAAGCGCGCGCAGGAAGGTGCCGGTGTCGTCGGCCGCGTCCAGGGACTGCGCGGCATCGGCCAGGGCGAGGGCGCCGCTTTCGGCCAGCGTCAGGTGGTTGTGCACAGCGGCTTTCATTCTCCTCCTCCTTCCTATATGCCGTCGGGGAACCTCGACGATGGTAGTGCCCCAACTTCGACGGTTTCAACCACAGGTCCTTGACGGTTTGGCGACAATTTTATGCAAATTGGTGTGTCAAAGGCCTTTCGTAGCAATGGCTTGTGCAATAGCCTGAATCGGCCTCACCTCGTCTTGGCGTCTATCCGCGCACAGTTGCCTTAAGCCCCCCGTCCTGGCGAGGCGGCGCAACACCATATGGAAGTCAGATACCGGAACGGGAGGGTGCGGAATGGGCGATACCCGGATGGAGCAGGACACCCTGGGCAGCGTCGCGGTGCCGGCGGACCGTTTGTGGGGGGCGCAGACGCAAAGGTCGCTGGCCAATTTCCCCATCGGCGACCAACGGCTTCCGCCGCCGCTTATTCGCGCCCTCGGCCTGGTCAAGCAGGCGGCGGCACGGGCCAACGCTCGGCTTGGGCAATTGGAGCCCAATCTGGCCGAAGCCATCGACCGGGCCGCGGCGGAGGTGGCCGGGCTCACGCTGCTGGACCATTTCCCGCTGGTGCCGTGGCAGACCGGCTCGGGCACGCAAAGCAACATGAACGCCAACGAGGTCATCGCCAACCGCGCCAACCAGATGCTGGGCGGCATTGTCGGGGCCAAGAGCCCGGTCCATCCCAACGACCACGTCAACCGCAGTCAATCCTCCAACGACGGCTTCCCCACCGCCATGCACGTGGCCGCCGCCGAGCAGATCGTGCATTCCCTGCTGCCGGCGCTGGAGCGTCTGGCGGCAGCTCTGTCGGCCAAGGCGGCGGCATTCGGCGACGTGGTGAAGATCGGCCGCACCCATCTGCAGGACGCCACGCCGCTGACCCTGGGGCAGGAGGTGGGGGCGTGGGCGACCCAGGTGGGCGCCGCGCGTCTGCGGCTGGCCCAGGCGGTGGAGGGGCTGTACGAGCTGGCCCAGGGCGGCACGGCGGTGGGAACCGGCCTCAATGCCCCGAAGGGCTTCGACGTCGCCTTCGCCGAGGAAATGGCCGCGCTCACCGGCCTGCCGTTCCGTCCCGCCGCCGACAAGTTCGCCGCATTGGCCGCCCACGACGCCCTGGTGGCGGTATCGGGGGCGCTGAACGGCACGGCGGTGGCTCTGACGAAGGTGGGCAACGACATCCGCCTGCTGGGATCGGGGCCGCGCTGCGGCTTGGGCGAACTGGTGCTGCCGGCCAACGAGCCGGGGTCCTCCATCATGCCCGGCAAGGTCAACCCCACCCAGGCCGAGGCTCTGACCATGGTGTGCTGCCAGGTGATGGGCAATCACGTGACCGTGACCATGGCCGGCGCCCAGGGGCATCTTCAGCTCAACGTGTTCAAGCCGGTGATCATCGTGAACGTACTGCACTCGGTGCGGCTGCTGGCCGACGCGGTGGAAAGCTTCCGGCTGCGCTGCGTCGCCGGCATGGAGCCCGACCGCCAGCGCATTGCCGAGTCGCTGGAACGCTCGCTCATGCTGGTGACCGCATTGAATCCGCACATCGGCTACGACGCCGCCGCCGCCATCGCCAAGAAGGCCCACGCCGAAGGGACCTCGCTGCGCGAGGCGGCGCTGGCGCTGGGCACGGTGACGGCCGAGCAATTTGATGAATGGGTGCGGCCCGAACAGATGCTCGGGCCGCGCTAGGGACTTTATGCGTTAGGGGGCTCTAGTGGACGGTGCCCTCCCATTCGCGGACACGCCGCTCGGCTTCCTCGCGGGTGGTGCCATAGCGTTTCTGGATCTGGCCGATCAACTGGTCGCGCTGGCCGGCCATGCGGTCCAGGTCGTCATCGGTCAGCTCGCCCCACTGCTCCTTGACCTTGCCGCGGAATTCCGTCCAATTGCCCTTGACCTGATCCCA
>DATJKV010000080.1:0-1690 GCA_035491155.1 Magnetospirillum sp.
GGGACCTCCAGGCCCAGCTCGGCCGCCAGCTTTTCCACCGCCTCGGTGAAGGCCGTATGGTTGGCGCGCATCTCGAAGCCTATGGCATCGCCATGGGCGCCGCAGCCGAAGCAGTGAAAGAAGCCCTTGTCCTCGTTGACGGTGAAGCTGGGGCTTTTTTCGTTATGGAAGGGGCACAGGCCGGAATATTCCCGCCCCTTCTTGGTCAGCTTGACCCGACGGCCGACGATGCCGGGCAGGCTGACCCGGTTGCGCAGCTCATCCAGGAACTCGGGCGGAAACGCCATGAAATGATTACCCCAGGGAAGGGGTGGGGGTCAGGCCCCCAATTCCTTCTTGGTCACCGCGCTGCCCTTCTGGAAGTCCATGCGGCCGGCGAAGCGCTCCTTCAGGACCGCCATGACGCGGCCCATGTCCTTGATGCCGGCGGCGCCGGTCTCGGCGATGACGGCGCGCACCGCCTCAAGGGTCTCCGCCTCGTCCATCTGCTTGGGCAGGAAGGTCTCGATGATGGTGATCTCGTCCTGCTCCTGCTGGGCCAGCTCCAGGCGGCCGCCCTGCTCGTACAGCGCGATGGATTCGCGGCGCTGCTTGATCATGCTTTGCAGCATGGTCAGGATTTCGTCGTCGCTGATGCCGTCCATGACATTGCGCGAGCGCGCGGCGATGTCGCGGTCCTTCAGCGCGGCCAGGATCAGGCGAACGGTCGAGACCACGCGGGCATCCTTGGCCAGCATGGAGGATTTGAGCTTGTCGTTGAGCTGCTGGCGCAGCATGGGCCTCTCCGGTTTAGCGCGTCCGGTGCCGCGCGAGAATGCCTTTGGGGAAGCGATCAGGCTAACCCAAAACGAGGGCAAAGGCAAAGACTCTTCGCAGCGCTAGTGGGTTGAAAAAACACAATTTTGGGCCGAGGGTGAGTCTGCTTGACAGCCTTCGCGGATTTCTATAGAAGGCGCGAAATTTACCTGCCGCCACCCGGGCCCGTACGGGTCCCCCGGAGGACATCGCCGCCAACATCAGCGAGTCCTCGCGCTTGTGTGCGGCCTGGTGCTATCGTTCTCACCGCGCCCGCCGCCCGGGCGCGCCACATACAAAGGACTGACATGCCGCAAGAGCACTCGACGGAGCCGGCCTTCGACATCCCGCGCCCTCCTGGTGCCACCGCCGCCCTGGTGCTGGCCGATGGTACCGTGCTGTGGGGCAAGGGAATCGGCGCCGCCGGCATGTCGGTGGGCGAGGTGGTGTTCAACACCTCGATGACCGGCTATCAGGAAGTGCTGACCGACCCGTCCTATGCGGGCCAGATCATCACCTTCACCTTCCCGCACATCGGCAATGTCGGCACCAACGTCGAAGACATCGAGACGGTGACCCCGGCCGCCCGTGGTCTGATCGTCAAGGCCGACATCACCGATCCTGCCAACTGGCGCGCCGCCCGTCATCTGGACGAATGGCTGAAGTCCTATGGCATGATCGGCCTGGCCGGAGTGGATACCCGCGCGCTCACCCGCCGCATCCGTGACAAGGGCGCCCCCAACGGCGTCGTCGTCCACGCGCCCGACGGCAACCTGGACCTCAAGGCCGCCTGGAAGATGGCCGCCGGCTGGCCCGGCCTGGAGGGCATGGACCTGGCCAAGGATGTCACCTGCCGTCAGCAATACGGCTGGGACGAGGCCGAGTGGCCGCTGGG
>DATJKV010000081.1:0-8070 GCA_035491155.1 Magnetospirillum sp.
GGCAGCAAGAGCAAGGCCGAACGCCACGACTGGACCATGCACAATCTGTCCCTGGTGCGCATGGAGCACGCCAAGGACAAGAAGCCCGGCGAAATCTCGGGCGGCATGAAGCAGCGCGTCGGCATTGCCCGCGCGCTGGCCATGGAGCCCAAGGTGCTGCTGCTGGACGAGCCGTTCGGCGCGCTGGACGCCCTGACCCGCGGCCACCTGCAGGACAGCCTGATGGATATCCACCAGCGCCTGGGCAACACGGTGATGATGATCACCCACGACGTGGACGAGGCGGTGCTGCTGTCCGACCGCATCGTGATGATGAACAACGGCCCCGCCGCCACCATCGGCCAGGTGCTGAAGGTCGAACTGGCCCGCCCGCGCCGCCGCCTCGAGCTGGCCGACGACCCCACCTACATCCACTGCCGCGCCGAGGTGCTGCGCTTCCTGCACGGCAATACGCCCCACTCGGCCGCCGCCTGAACGAAGGACCAAGCATGGACTGGACCGCGATCGGCACCCTTGACGACATTCCGCGCCTGGGTGCCCGCACGGTGGCAACGCCGCTGGGCCAGGTGGCGGTATTCCGCACCCGTGAGAACGAGGTGTTCGCCCTGATCAACGAATGCCCCCATCGCGGCGGCCCGCTGTCGGACGGCATCGTCTCGGGCCGCAAGGTGGCCTGTCCGCTGCACAATTGGGTGATCGACCTGAACTCCGGCGAGGCTGTGGCCCCCGACGAGGGCTGCACCACCGCCATACCGGTGAAGATCGAGGACGGCGCCTTGTATCTGGCACTTTCGCCCGCTTCCTCCTGAACCACTCCCCATACCGCGCTCGAAATCACGGCGACCGGGCTCCGGGCCGCCCTCTCACAGGGAAGAAAGACATGGCTTATCTCAGCCCCACTGAATTCGTCACCAAGATGGTGGATGCCGGCGAATCCAAGGTATTGATGTCCACCCGCGACACCCTGATCCGCGCCTACATGGCCGGCGCGATCCTGGCCCTGGCCGCCGCCTTCGCCGTTACCATCACCGTGCAGACCAACACCCCCTTGATCGGCGCCCTGCTGTTTCCGGTCGGCTTCTGCATGCTGTATCTGCTGGGCTTCGACCTGTTGACCGGCGTCTTCACCCTGGTTCCACTGGCGGTGCTGGACAAGCGGCCGGGGGTGACGGTCGGCGGCATGCTGCGCAATTGGGGCCTGGTGTTCGTCGGCAATTTCGCCGGTGCGCTGACGGTTGCGGTGTTCATTGCCATCACCTGCACCATGGGCTTCCAAACCGAACCCAACGCCGTGGGGCTCAAGATCGGCTCGATCGGCGAATCCCGCACCAGCGGTTACGCCGCTTATGGCCTGGCCGGCATGCTGACCCGGTTTATCCGCGGCGTCATGTGCAACTGGATGGTGTCGACCGGCGTAGTCGGCGCGATGATGTCCAACAGCGTGTCGGGCAAGGTCATCGCCATGTGGATGCCGATCACGGTGTTCTTCTTCATGACCTTCGAGCATTCGGTGGTGAACATGTTCCTGTTCCCCTCGGGCCTGATGCTGGGCGGCAAGTTCTCGTTCCTCGACTACCTGATCTGGAACGAGATCCCCACGGTGCTGGGCAATTTGCTGGGCGGCATCACCTTCGTCGGCCTGACCCTGTATTCGACCCATGTGCGGACCGGCGCCAAGCGCCCGGCCCGCTGACCTGCGGCAGGGTTGAACCAGTCCCGGTGATCGGCGGCGATCACCGGGATTTGCCTTGGGGAAATGGACCGCCATGAGCGACACGCTGAGCATCTCCGTCGGGCAGGCTTCCGACCCGGGAGGCAAGCCGGTGAACCAGGACTTTCATGGCGCCCTGTTTCCCGGAGAGCCGCTGCGCACCAGCAAGGGAATCGCCCTGGCGGTGGCCGACGGCATCGGCAGCAGCGCGGTGAGCGGCGAGGCGGCCCAGGCCGCCATCAAGAGCTTTCTCAGCGACTATTACTGCACCTCGGACTCGTGGTCGGTCAAAACCTCGGTCCACCGCGTCCTCGCCGCGACCAATTCCTGGCTGCACGCCCAGAACCAGCGCAGTGCCTTCCGCTATGACCGCGATCGCGGCTACGTCTGCACTTTCAGCGGCATGGTGGTGAAATCCGCCACCGCCTATCTGTTCCATGTGGGCGACAGCCGCATCTATCGCCTGGCGGGCGGTTCGCTGGAACAATTGACCCACGACCACCGGACCTACGCCTCGTCGGAACAGAGCTACCTGAGCCGCGCCCTGGGCGCCAGCCAGCACCTGGAGATCGACCACCTGTCCCTGCGGCTGGACCGCGGCGACGTCTTTGTGCTGACCACCGACGGCTTGCACGACGTCCTGGATGTCGCGACGATCAAAGAAGCCCTGCAACGGCATGCCGACCTGGACCAAGCGGCACGGTTCATGGTCGACCAAGCGATCGCGCGCGGCAGCGACGACAACCTGACGATCCAGATCGTCCGCATCGACAGCCTGCCCACCGGCGACGCCGCCGAGATGCTGGGCCGGTTCGACGACCTGCCGCTGCCGCCGCCGCAGCTGGAACCTCCCGCGGTATTGGACGGAATGCGTCTGGTGCGCACCCTGCACCGGAACAATCGCAGCCACATCCACCTGGCCCAGGATATCGAGACCGGCGCCATGGTGGTGGTGAAACTGCCCTCCGTCGATCTCCGCGACGACCCGGAATACCTCAAGCGGCTGATGATGGAGGAATGGGTCGCCCGCCGCCTCGGCAGCCCGCATGTCCTGGGCTCCCCCCGCCGGCAACAGCCCCCGTCGTGCCAGTATGTCGTGCTGGATTATGTCGAGGGCCAAAGCCTGGCCCAGTGGATGCGCGACAACCCGAAGCCTCATCTGGAAACCGTGCGCGAGATCGTCCGCCAGAGCGCGCTGGGGCTGCGGGCATTCCATAAAAAGGAAATGCTGCACCAGGACCTGCGCCCCGAGAACATCATGATCGACCGCACCGGAACGGTGAAGATCATTGATTTCGGTTCCGTCAGGGTGTCGGGCGTCAACGAGGCGTCGGCGACGACCGAGGGCGAGGCGATCCTCGGCTCGCTGCAATATACCGCGCCGGAATATTTCCTGGGATCGACCCCGGGGCCATGGTCCGACGTCTTCTCGCTGGCGGTCTTGACCTATCAAATGCTGTCCGGCGGTCGCCTGCCTTACGGCATCAAGGTCCAGCGGATCCGCAAACGGTCCGACCTGGGTCGGCTGCGCTATCCGCCGCTGTTTCTCGACAGCCCCGGCATCCCCGCCTGGGTGGACGCCGCCATCGAGAAGGCCCTGTCCCCCGACCCGGCCGCCCGCTATGGCGACGTGGACGAGTTCATCCATGATCTGCATACCCCGGGTGAAAACGGGACCACCCTCCGCCGCCCCTCGCTGATGGACCGGAACCCGCTGCTGTTCTGGAAAGCGGTGTCCGCCATTCTGTTGGCGACCTCGCTGCTGCAGCTCATTTTCGGCCGGTTCCATTGATCCCAAGGGGGCGTCGGCGCTGCCCAGATTATCGGCTTTAGCCTATTTTTTGTTCAAACACATCAAGTGATGCAATCGTGAGCACCGCGAAGACACCCCATCCGCCAATGGCATGCGGATTGCTTTGTTGAGACTGCAACACTTTTCGCGCCCTCAACGGCGAGGGAGCGAAGATCAAGGGACAAAGGCGTTCCATTGTGGCTGCGCACGCGCTCGTCGTGCCGCGATCACATGGAACGCCTTTTTTGTTTTCACCCCGGCATCACTGCCCGGAGAATGAGGAGAGGCCCATGAACGCAATTCCCCGCCAGCGCCTGGTGGTCATCGGCAACGGCATGGCCGGAATGCGCACCGTCGAGGAGCTGCTGGCCCGCGCGCCGGTGCGCTACGACATCACCGTGTTCGGCGCCGAGCCCCATCCCAACTACAACCGCATCATGCTGTCGAGCGTGCTGGCCGGCGAGAAGGGCATCGACGACATCGTCATCAACAGCCGCGACTGGTACGCCGAGAACGACATCACCCTGTTCACCGGTGACCCGGTCGTATCCATCGACCGCAAGGCCAAGACGGTCACCTCGGCCTCGGGTCGGGTGGTGGCCTATGACAAGCTGCTGATCTCCACCGGCTCCAAGCCATTGATGCCGCCGCTGCCCGGCCTGGAGCTGCCCGGGGTTGTGGCCTTCCGCGATATCGCCGACGTAGACAAGATGATGGCGGCGGCGAAGGCGGGCCAGCGCGCCGTGGTCATCGGCGGCGGCCTGTTGGGCCTGGAGGCCGCCTGGGGTCTCAAGCGCCAGGGCATGCCGGTGGCGCTGGTCCATTTGATGCCCACCCTGATGGAGCGCCAACTGGACGTGGAGGCCGGCCACTTGCTCCAGCGCGACCTCACCGAGCGCGGCCTGCACTTCTTCACCTCGGGCCAGACCGAGGAAATCATGGGCACCGACAAGGCCGAGGGGCTGCTGCTGGCTGATGGCCGCCAAGTGCCGGCCGAGCTGGTGGTGGTCGCCATCGGCATCCGCCCCAACATCGATTTGGCCAAGGCCGCCGGGCTCGACATCAATCGCGGCATCCTGGTCGGCGACGACATGGCCACCTCCGACCCCGACATCTACTCGGTGGGCGAGTGCGTCGAGCATAACGGCCAGATCTTCGGCCTGGTGGCGCCCTTGTGGGAGCAGGCCAAGGTGTGCGCCGCCCGCCTGGCCGGCGATCAGGGCGCCGCCTACGCCACGCCCCCCTTGTCCACCCGCTTGAAGATCACCGGCATCGACGTGTTTTCGGCCGGCCAGTTGGCCGCCCAGGACGAGGCCGACGCCGAGATCGTCTTCCGCGACGTCGCCAAGGGCATCTACAAGAAGCTGGTGATCCGCGACGACAAGGTGGTCGGCGCGGTGATGTACGGCGACGTCGCCGACGGCGGCTGGTACTTCGACCTGATGCGCCAGGGCAAGGACGTCGCGGACATGCGCGACCGCATGATCCTGGGCCGCGCCTTCGCCGATGCGAGCTGTTGCGGCGGCGCCAAGGGCGGCATCGACGTGGCCGCCATGGGCGACGATGCCCAGGTCTGCGGCTGCAACGGCGTCTCCAAGGGTGCCATTGTTTCCGCGATCAAGGCCAAGAACCTGACCTCGCTCGACGAGGTCCGCGCCCACACCAAGGCCAGCGCCTCGTGCGGTCAGTGCACCGGCGTGGTCCAGGCCATCCTGGCCCACGTCACCGGCGCCGACGCGGCCGCCCCCGAGGCCATCTGCAAGTGCACCAAGCACGGCCACGATTACGTTCGCAGGGCCATCCTGGAACAGGGCCTCAAGACTCAGGACGCGGTGCGCCAGGCATTGGGCTGGAGCTCGCCCGACGGCTGCGCCAAGTGCCGGCCGGCGCTGAACTACTACCTGCTGTGCGCCTGGCCGGGCGAGTACGTGGACGATAGCCGCTCGCGCTTCATCAACGAGCGCGTCCACGCCAATATCCAGAAGGACGGCACCTATTCGGTGATCCCGCGCATGTGGGGCGGTGTCACCACCGCTGCCGAACTGCGCGCCATCGCCGATGTGGTGGACAAGTTCGACATCCCCACCGTCAAGGTCACCGGCGGCCAACGCATCGACCTGCTGGGCGTGAAGAAGGAGGACCTGCCCGGCGTGTGGGCCGACCTGACCAAGGCCGGCATGGTCTCGGGCCACGGCTATGCCAAAGGCCTGCGCACGGTGAAGACCTGCGTCGGCAGCGAGTGGTGCCGGTTCGGCACCCAGGACTCCACCGGGCTCGGCATCAAGCTGGAAAAGCTCATGTGGGGCTCGTGGACACCGCACAAGGTCAAGCTGGCGGTGTCGGGCTGCCCGCGCAACTGTGCCGAGGCCACCATCAAGGACATCGGGGTGATCTGCATCGAAGCCGGCTACGACATCGTCATCGGCGGCAACGGCGGTATCGAGTTGCGCGGCACCGACGCCCTGACCCGCGTCGCCACCGAGGACGAGGTGCTGGAATACTCAGCCGCCTTCATGCAGCTCTACCGCGAGGAGGGCCACTACCTGGAACGCACCGCTCCTTACGTCGAGCGGGTGGGCCTCGCCTATGTAAAGCAGCGCATCCTCAACGACCCGGCCGGGCGCAAGGCGCTCTATGCCCGCTTCGTCCATTCCCAGAAATACGCGCAAATCGACCCCTGGGCCGAGCGCGCCCAAGGCGTCGATGCCTTCGAATTCCAACCCCTGGCCGTGGTGGAGTGACTGACATGGACTGGACCGATATCGGCACCCTGGACGACATCCCACGCCTGGGCGCCCGCACGGTGGAGACCAAGATGGGCCAGGTGGCGGTGTTCCGCACCAAGGACGACGAGGTGTTCGCCCTGATCAACAAATGCCCCCACCGGGGTGGCCCGCTGTCGGAAGGCATCGTCTCGGGCCGCAAGGTGGCCTGCCCGCTGCACAACTGGGTCATCGACCTCACCACCGGCGATGCGGTGGCACCCGACGAGGGCTGCACCACCAGCGTGCCGGTGAAGCTGGAAGGCGGGCGGCTGTTCCTGGGCCTGGCAACGACGAAGAAGGTGGTCAATGGCTGAGGCGGTCCGGACCACCTGCCCCTATTGCGGCACCGGCTGCGGCATCATCGCCGAACCGGGGCCGAACGGGGTCGCCGTCCGGGGCGACCCCGACCATCCCGCCAATTTCGGCCGGCTGTGCTCGAAGGGCATGGCCCTGGGCGAGACGCTGGGACAGGAAACCCGTCTGCCGGCGCCCGTGGTGGACGGCCGGCCGGTGGACTGGCAGCACGCCATCGCCGAGGTCGCCGGGCGCATCCGCTCGGTCATCGACCTGCACGGGCCGGACGCCTTCGCCTTCTACCTGTCCGGCCAGTTGCTGACCGAGGATTATTACGTCGCCAACAAGCTGGCCAAGGGCTTCCTCGGCACCGCCAACGTGGACACCAACTCGCGGCTGTGCATGGCCTCCACCGTGGCCGGGCACCGCCGCGCCTTCGGCTCGGACACCGTGCCGGGATGCTACGAGGATTTGGAACTGGCCGACCTGGTGGTGCTGGTGGGCTCCAACCTGGCCTGGTGCCACCCGGTGCTGTTCCAACGCCTGAAAAAAGCAAAAGCCGAGCGTGGCACCCGCGTCATCGTCATCGACCCCCGCCGCACCGAAAGCTGCGACATTGCCGACCTGCATCTGGCGCTCGCCCCCGGCTCCGACGTGGCCTTGTTCAATGCCCTGCTGGCCCATTGCGAGGCGGCGGGCGTGCTCGACCACGACTATATCGCCGCCCATACCGATGACTTCGCCGAGACCCTGGCAGCCGCCCGTGCCGACCATCCCGAGACCACCGGCCTGGCGCCCCGGGACGTTGCCACCTTCCTTGAATGGTTCGCCTCGACCCCCAAGGTCGTCACCGTGTTCAGCCAGGGCGTCAACCAGTCGAGTGCCGGCACCGACAAGGTCAACGCCATCATCAATGTGCACCTGGCCACGGGGCGCATCGGCAAGCCCGGCATGGGCCCGTTCTCGGTCACCGGCCAGCCCAACGCCATGGGCGGGTGTGAGGTGGGAGGCCTCGCCAACCAACTGGCCGCCCACATGGGCTTCGACGCCGACAGCGTGGATCGCGTGCGCCGGTTCTGGAGTGCGCCCCGCATGGCGACGCGCGAAGGCCTGAAGGCGGTCGAGCTGTTCCGCGCCATCGATGCCGGCAAGATCAAGGCAGTGTGGATCATCGGCACCAACCCGGCGGTCAGCCTGCCCGAGGCCGATCTGGTGCGCCGCGCCTTAAACAACTGCCCAGTGGTGATCGTCTCGGATTGCGTCGCGGACACCGACACCCTGCGTCTCGCCCACATCAAGCTGCCGTCGCTGGCCTGGGGCGAGAAGGACGGCACGGTGACCAATTCCGAGCGCATGATCTCGCGCCAACGCCCGTTCCTGGCTGCCTTGGGCAAAGCCCGTGGCGATTGGTGGCAGGTGGCCGAGGTGGCTCGCGCCATGGGCTTCCGGCACGGCTTCGGCTGGGCCGGCGCCGACGAGGTGTTCGCCGAACACGCGGCGCTCACCGC
>DATJKV010000082.1:0-2776 GCA_035491155.1 Magnetospirillum sp.
CGGCCGTACGGCCACGAAGTTCGGCGATCAGGCTCAGGCCGAAATCGATGCCGGCGGTGACGCCGCCGGCGGTGATCAGGGGGCCGTCCCGCACCACTCGCTCGCATGTCGGGATGGCGCCGAAGGCGGCAAGAAGGTCCAGCGCCATCCAATGGGTGGTGGCGCGGCGGCCCTGGAGCAGGCCGGCGGCGCCCAGCACCAGTGCGCCGGTGCAGACCGAGGTGACGAAGCGCGCCTGGGCGGCCTGAGCGCGCACGAAGGCCAGCACCTCGGCGTCTTCCAGCAACGGGTTGACGCCGGCACCGCCCGGCACGCACAGCACGTCCAGCGGTGGGCACCCGGCAAAGGTTGCGGAGGGGAGCAGGGTGAGGCCGGTCGAGGCCGTCACCGCGCCTAAATCCTTCCACACCAGGAGCACGCGTGTGCCGGGCAACGACGCAAACACCTCGTAGGGCGCGGTCAGGTCCAGTTGTTGGACATTGGGGAACAGCAGGATGCCGATGGTCAGGGTCATGCTCGCCTCCTTTGACCGCACCAGCGTAGCGCGCTAGATTTTGGCGGAAATGCCAAACAGCCCACAAATCACGCCAATTCGTCGTATCGAGGTACTGGCCTTTCCTCGCGTCCAGTTGCTGGATGTGGCCGGTCCGCTGCAGGTGTTCGCGTCGGCCGGTGCCTATGAGGTGGCAGTGGTGGCGCCATCCTCGCCGGTGCGCACCTCGTCCGGGCTGGAACTGCTGGCCCAGCCGCTGCCGGCCGCCGATGCGCCGCTCGACACCCTGGTGGTGGCCGGCGGCTGGGGGGTGGACGAGGCCATCGGGGACGAAAGCCTTGTGGCCTGGGTGGCGGCACGGGCGCGGGTGGCGCGGCGGGTGGCCTCGGTATGCAGCGGCGCCTATCTGCTGGCCCAGGCTGGCTTGCTGGAGGGACGCCGGGCGACGACCCATTGGGGCCGCTGCGGTGATTTCGCCCGCCGTTTCCCTCGGGTGCGGCTGGAGCCCGATCCCATCTTCGTTCAGGACGGCAATGTCTGGACTTCGGCCGGCATCACTGCCGGTATCGACCTGGCGCTGGCCTTGGTCGAGGCCGACCTCGGCCGCCGCCATGCGCTGGCGGTGGCCCGGCAATTAGTGGTGTTCCTAAAGCGGCCAGGCGGTCAGGCCCAGTTCAGTGCGGCGCTGGAATTGCAGCAGGACGACGGGCGGTTCGACCGGCTACACGGTTGGATCGCCGGGAATCTGGCCGGCGACCTGTCGGTAACCGCGCTGGCCGCCGCCGCCGGCATGAGCGAGCGCAGCTTCCTCCGCCATTACCGTCAGGCCACCGGCACCACTCCGGCCCGCGCGGTGGAGCGTTTGCGTGTCGAGGCCGCGCGTAACTTGCTGGAGCAGGGCCATCCGGTGAAGCGGGTGGCGGCGCGGTGCGGCTTCGGCAGCGAGGAAAGCCTGCGCCGGGGCTTTCTGCGGCTGATGGGGATCACCCCGGGCGACTACCGCGATCGGTTCACGACCACCGGCCAGGGAAGGCCCTCTCCACCCGGATAGCCCTCCTTGACCCCACCTGCCCGCAGCCAAACCTCACTGGGATGTTCGGCCGCACGCTGCCCCTGTTCCGACTGCTTGGCCTTGAGGTTCGGCTGCACCCGTCCTGGGTGGGGCTGGCGGGGTTGATGATATGGGGATTGGGCGGTTCGTATTTTCCCCAGGTTGTGCCTGATTTGCGCGAGTGGCAGGGGTGGGGCCTTGGGGTGGTGGCAACCCTGGGGGCCTCCATCTCGCTGGTGGCGCACGAGATGGCCCACGCGGTGGTGGGGCGCCGCGATGGCATTCCCTTCAATGGCATTACCCTGTTCCTGTTCGGTGGCGTCGCCGAACTGGAGGCCGAGCCGCACGCGCCCGGTCCCGAGGCCCGCATGGCCGTGGCCGGGCCGCTGCTGTCCATCGCCGCCGCCGGGCTGTTCCGGGGGCTGACGGAGATGGTGCCCGGGGGCGGGGCGGCCGCCGCGCTGCTCGACTACCTGTTCTTCATCAACTTGGCGCTGGCCGGCTTCAACCTGCTGCCGGCCTTTCCGCTGGACGGCGGTCGCATTTTGCGTGCGGCGCTGTGGCGCTGGCGCGGCGACCAGGCCTGGGCCACTCGCCGGGCCGCCACCGGCTCGGGGGCGCTCGGGCTGGCGCTGATGGGCGTGGGCATCTGGCAGATGATGGACGGGGCCTACGCGGTCGGGGTTTGGTGGATGGTGATCGGCTTCTTCGTGCGCTTCGCCGCGTTCCGCGCCACCCGTTCCGCCCAGGCCATGGCGGCAATGCCCGAGCGCCCAACTTAGTCTTTCGCAACTTAAGTATTCACCCTTGGAAAGCTTGTATTACCAAGAAGTTCGTCTTTCAGGGCCCATTGGCAATTGGCCCCTTCGGGTGTAGGGTATTTCCATCCCGACCCTAAAAGGGGGATGCGATGCCAGGGGTTGACGCCTCCATCGGCGCTCCGGTCGTCCTTGCTTTGGCTGGACTGGATGCGCTGATCACCGTCCTGAAGGCCAAGGGCTACCGCGTTATCGGGCCGCGCGCGGCCGACGGCGCCATCGTTTACGACGACATCGACGCAACCGCCGACCTGCCTGCCGGCCTCGGCGACGAGCAGGAGGGCGGCCGCTACCGCCTGCGGCGGCGCGACGACGGCGCCTTGTTCGGCTACACGGTGGCGCCCCAGGGGTGGAAGCGCTTCCTGCATCCGCCCCGCCAGAAACTGTTCGGCGCCATCCGCAAAGGCGGCGGCT
>DATJKV010000083.1:0-6797 GCA_035491155.1 Magnetospirillum sp.
TCATGAAGGCCTTGACCGCCTTGTCCATCTCCGCATAGCCGAGCGAGCCGCGATCCTCGAGCTGCAGCCTGAAGCCGCCCGTCGTGCCGAGGCCCTGCACCGGCGGCGGCGGGAAGATCGCGATGAACGCTTCGGGAATCGCCGCGAACTGCTGGTTCAGGCTCTGCGCGATGGCGCCTGCCGAGAGCGACGGATCGCGGCGCTCGTCGAAGGGCTTCAGCGTCGCGAACACGATGCCCGCGTTCGAACTGTTGGTGAACCCGTTGATCGAAAGGCCGGGGAACGCGACGGCGCTCTCGACGCCCGGCTGCTTCAGCGTGATCTCGCCCATGCGGCGGATCACGTCCTCCGTGCGGTCGAGCGTGGCGCCGTCGGGCAGCTGCGCGAAGCCGATCAGGTATTGCTTGTCCTGCGTGGGCACGAAGCCGCCCGGCACCGCGCGGAAGAGGCCGAAGGTGATCCCCGCCAGCACGAGGTACACGCCGATCGCGATGGCCTTGCGCGAGATAACGCCGCCGAGGCGACCGGTGTAGGCCGCCGCACCGCGCTTGAAGAGCCGGTCGAAGCCGCGGAAGAGCCATCCCAGCCAGCGGTCCATGAAGCGCGTGAGCGCATCGGGCGGCGAATCGTGGCCCCGCAGCAGCAGCGCGGAGAGCGCGGGCGAGAGTGTCAGCGAGTTGATCGCCGAGATCACCGTCGAGATCGCGATGGTGAGCGCGAACTGCTTGTAGAACTGCCCGGTGAGCCCGCTGATGAAGGCCATCGGCACGAACACGGCCACCAGCACCAGCGCGATGGCGATGATCGGGCCCGAGACCTCGCGCATCGCGCGGTACGTGGCCTCGCGCGGCGCGAGCCCGCCCTCGATGTTGCGCTCGACGTTCTCGACCACCACGATGGCGTCGTCCACCACGATGCCGATGGCCAGCACCAGGCCGAACAGCGACAGCGCGTTGATGGACACGCCCAGCAGGTGCATGACCGCGAAGGTACCCACCACCGACACCGGGACCGCCAGCAACGGGATGATGGAGGCGCGCCAGGTCTGCAGGAACAGGATCACCACCAGCACCACCAGCAGCACCGCTTCCAGCAGGGTGTGCACCACCGACTCGATGGAGGCGCGGACGAACTGGGTGGGATCGTAGACGATGGAATAGTCCACCCCCTCGGGCATGTAGGTCTTCAGCTCGGCCATGGTGGCGCGCACGTTGTCCGAGATGGACAGCGCGTTGGAGCCGGGCGCCTGGAAGATGGGAATGGCGACCGCCGACTTGTTGTCGAGCAGCGAACGCAGCGCATAATCGGCGGCGCCCAGCTCGATGCGGCCCAGGTCGCGCAGGCGGGTGACCGCACCGCCGGCATCGGTCTTGACGATGATGTCGCCGAACTCCTCCTCGGAGGACAGGCGGCCTTGCGCGTTGACCGACATTTGCAGGTCCACGCCGGGCAGGCCGGGCGAGGCCCCGACCACGCCGGCCGCGGCCTGGATGTTCTGCTCGCGGATGGCCTGCACCACCTCGCCCGCCGAGAGGCCGCGCTCGGCCACTTTCTGCGGGTCGAGCCAGACACGCATGGAATAGTCGCCCGAGCCGAACAACTGCACCTGTCCCACACCCTCGATGCGGGCGAGACGGTCCTTGACGTTCAGCACCGCGTAGTTGCGCAGGTACGCCATGTCGTAACGGCCGTTGGGCGAAACCAGATGCACCACCATGGTCAGATCGGGCGAGCTCTTCACCGTGGTGACGCCCAGGCGGCGCACTTCCTCGGGCAGGCGCGGCTCGGCCTGGGTGACGCGGTTCTGCACCAGTTGCTGCGCCTTGTCCGGGTCGGTGCCCAGGCGGAAGGTGACGGTCAGCGTCATCACCCCGTCGGTGGTGGCCTGGCTGCCCATGTAGAGCATGCCCTCCACACCGTTGACCTGCTCCTCGATGGGCGTGGCGACGGTCTCGGCGATCACCTTGGGGCTGGCGCCGGGATACTGGGCGCGCACCACAATCGTGGGCGGCACCACCTCGGGGTACTCGGAAATGGGCAGGGCGCGCAGCGCCAGCAGGCCCGAAACGAAGATCAGGACCGACAGGACCCCAGCAAAGACGGGGCGGTCGATGAAGAATTTTGACAGGTTCATAATCGCCTCCATCTGGCAAGACTCCCCCCGTCATGCCCGCCGGTGGCGGACATGGGGGAAATCCCGGAACGGTCAATCAGGGTTGGTTTCAGCGTTGCGCCAGTTCGGCGCCCTTGCCCGGCATGGCGGCTTGCTGCGGCGCCACGGGAGCGCCGGGGCGGACGCGCTGCAGGCCGCCGACGATGATACGCTCGCCGGGCTTCAGGCCGGCATTGACCACGCGCATGCCGTCCACCACCGCGCCCAGCACCACGGTGCGATAGGCCGCCTTGTTGTCGTCGCCCACTACCATCACGTACTTCTTGTCCTGGTCGGTGCCCACCGCCCGCTCGCTGATCAGCAACACCGATTCGGTCTTGGGCTGGCCCATGCGCAGGCGGGCGAACTGGCCCGGCATCAGGCTGCCGTCGGCATTGTCGAACACGGCGCGCACCTCGACGGTACCGCTCTTGGCGTCCACCGCGTTGCCGATCATGTGCACGCGGCCATCGACGGGGGTGTCGCCGTGGCTCTGGGCGACCATCTGCACCGGAATACGTTCCACCTGCAGCCCGCCGTTGGCGGGATCGCGCACCCCGGCGATGGAGCGCATGACCACCTGTTCGCTGGCGTCGAAGCTGGCGTAGATTGGGCTGACCGAAACCAGGGTGGTCAGCACCGGCGCGCCGGCTCCGGCGGGAACCAGGTTGCCCACCGTCACCTCGGCCTTGCCGACGCGGCCCGACACCGGCGCGGCGACGCGGGTGTAGGATAGGTTCAGCCGGGCCGTCTCCAGCGCCGCCTGGGTGGCGCGCAGGTTGGCCTGGGCCTCGAAATAGGCGTTGGCGCGGTTGTCCGCCTCGCGCACCGGCATGTTGCCGGACGCGGTCAGCGCCTGGGCGCGGTCGTATTCGCGCTTGGTGAAGCCCAGCCGCGCCTGCGCCGAAGCCACCTGCGCCTCGGCGCGATCCACCTCGGCGGCGAAGGGCGCCGGGTCGATGGTGACCAGCAGGTCGCCCTTCTTTACCAGCCCGCCTTCGCGGAAGTGCACGGCCTGGACCTGGCCGGAGACGCGCGAGCGTACCTCGACCTTCTCCACCGCCTCGAGGCGGCCGGAGAATTCCTCCCACGGCACGACCTCGCGGCTTTCAACAATGGCCACCGAGACTGGGATCGCAGAGGGGGCGGCCGTCGTCGCTGTCTCGGTGGCCTTGGCGTCGTGGCCGCGGATGTCGGCGAGGACCAAGGCCCCACCCGACAGGGCCGCTGCAACGGCCACGGCGCCAAATAGAATTCGGTTCTTACCCATGCTGTGTCTCCTCAGGCGGTCACGCCGCCATCGACGGTCAGCGTCTGGCCGGTGATGAAGGCCGCCAGCGGGCTGGCCAGGAAGGCCACCGCCGCCGCCACTTCCTCGGGCGCGGCGAAGCGACCCAGCGGGTTACCGGCCAGTTGGGCGGCGGCGCCGGGGCCATCGGCCGGGTTCATGTCGGTGGCGGTCGAGCCGGGCTGGACCACGTTCACCGTGATCTTGCGCGGCGCCAGGTCGCGGGCGGCGCCCTTGGAATAGCCCACCAGGGCCGCCTTGGTGGCGGCGTAGTCGGCCACGCCGGGGAAGGCGCTGTGCGCCGCCAGCATGGAACCGATGCTGATGATGCGGCCACCTTCGGCCATCACCTTGGCGCTGGCACGGATGGCGGCGACCACGCCGTGCAGGTTAACCGCAT
Source organism: Magnetospirillum sp. (assembly GCA_035491155.1). Lineage (GTDB taxonomy): Bacteria > Pseudomonadota > Alphaproteobacteria > Rhodospirillales > Magnetospirillaceae > Magnetospirillum. The sequence goes on from DATJKV010000083.1 coordinate 3,841, forward strand.
ACAGGCGATCCAGCGCGGCCAGGTCGGCTTCGGGATTGTCCACCGGCGTCATCATCGCGATGCCGGCATTGTTGACCAGGATGTCGAGCCGGCCGAAACGGGCGGCGACGCTGGCGACCATGGCGGCCACCTGGGACTGGTCGGCTTGATCCGCCTTGAAGGCGGCGGCGCGCACGCCCAGGGCGTCCAGTTCCCGCACCAGCGCAGCGGCCTTGTCGTCGGACGCGGCATAGCTGATCGCCACGTCGGCCCCCTGCTCCGCCAGGGCGCGGGCAATGGCCGCACCGATGCCGCGCGAGGCGCCGGTAACCAGGGCAGTCTTTCCGGTAAGGGGCTTGGTCATGGGATGGCTCCGTTCCACATTTTGTACCGCTCGGTAAGAATGTGGAACTGGACATCGCCCTGTCAACAGATTATTTTACCAGCAGGTACAAAAATCAAGGAGGACGTTCCGATGGCCCTTGGCCGGCCCCGCGCCTTCTGCCCCGACGAAGCGTTGAACCGTGCGCTGGAAGTGTTCTGGCGCAAGGGGTACGAGGGTGCGTCGTTGAGCGACCTGACCGAGGCCATGGGCATCAACAAGCCCAGCCTGTACTCGGTGTTCGGCAACAAGGAGCAGCTGTTCCAAAAGGCGCTGGAGCGCTACACCCGCGAAAAGACCGCCTATCTGAACGAGGCGGTGGAGGCCCCCACGGCGCGCGGCGTGGCCGAACGCCTGCTGTTCGGCGCGGTGGACATGCTGACCGATCCCGGCCATCCGGTCGGCTGCCTTGTCACCAAGGGTGCCATGACCTGCGGCGACGAGGCGCAGTCGGTCAAGGAGAAGATCGAGCACATCCGCGCCGCCTTCGATACCCGCCTGCACGCCCGGCTGGAACAGGCCAAGCAGGTCGGCGAGCTGCCGGCCGATGCGGACGTGGCCCAACTCGCCCAGTACCTGACCACCTTCATCCAGGGCATGTGCCACCAGGTCATCCTTGGCGCCACCCGCGACCAATTGCTGAAAGTGGCCGAGATGGCCCTGCTGGCCTGGCCGGCGACGCGTTGAGGACAGGCTCCTATCGCCGAAGCAAGATTCTCGTTCCTTTGCCCAGTCCCCTACCCCATTGGTTACTTGCCGCTTCCTGCCGGCCACGCCTAAAGTCGTGGAAAGCGGGCGGCACAGCCTGCGTTAAAATCAGGGGGTAGCGGATGAGCAAGAAGGTAGCAGCGCCGCTTCTGGCCGTGACGGCCGGTGCCATTGGGGCATTGTGGCTGATTCCGTCGCCGTTGTGGGCCACCATCGCAATCATGGTGATGGCCGCGGCAGCCCTGGCTTGGGCCGCTTCCGGCAGCCAAGACGCCGCCGCGCCGGTGCAGGCGGTGGAGCGCCTGCTGGCGGGCGACACTGCTACGCCCCTGGCCGGCCAGTCGCCCTTGATAGCGGCGCTTGAGCGTCTGCGCCAGCAATTGGAGGAGCGCGCCCAGGCGGATAAGGCCAAGCTGGCCGAACAGGAGATGGGCCTGGAGAAGTCGCGCAAGCGCATGGGCCTGCTGCTCAGCTTCGATTCCATGGCCGGCGCCATGCTGGAGACGGTGACCGCCACCATGGGCGAGGCGCGCTCGGTGGCCGACGGCCTGACCCATTCGGCCGAGCTGACCGACAGCCGCTCCAGCGAGATCGCCCATGCTGCCGAATGCGCCACCAGCAACCTTCAGACGGTGGCCAGCGCGGCCGAGCAGCTAAGCTCTTCCACCCAGGAAATCTCGCGTCAGGTGGCCAACACCTCGGACATCGCCCGGCGTGCCGTGGACGGCGTTGCCCGCACCCACGATACCGTGCAGTCGCTGAGCCAAGCGGCGCAGCAGATCGGCACGGTGATCACGCTGATCAACGACATCGCCGGCCAGACCAACCTGCTGGCGCTCAACGCCACCATCGAGGCGGCGCGGGCGGGCGACGCCGGCAAGGGCTTCGCCGTGGTCGCCAACGAGGTCAAGAGCCTCGCCAACCAGACCGGCCGGGCCACCGGCGAGATCGCCCAGCAGGTGGCCGGCATCCAGGATTCCACCCTGGCGGCAGTGCAGGCCATCGCCGACGTGACCGCCACCATCAACCAGGTCAACGACGTCGTCACCTCCATCGCCTCGGCGGTGGAGGAGCAATCGGCCGCCACCCGCGAGATTGCCCGCAACGTCCAGGAGGCCGCCCAGGGCAACACCCAGGTGGCCGACGGCATCGCGCAGGTCTCCAACGCCGCCGCCCAATCGCATGGCCTGGCCGAGACCATGAACGCCATCGCCGACCGCCTGTCCGCCGAGGCCACCCAACTGCGCGGCAGCGTCGAGAAGGTGCTGGCGGACATCAAGGCGGTATAGCGGTCGGGCTGCGACGCGAAGGAATGGAAAAGCCCCGGCAGGTCAACGACCGCCGGGGCTTTTTCGTGTTGCCCGCCCGTCTAGAAACCCCAGATGGTTCGCGCGTAATCCTGGACCGTGCGGTCGCTCGAGAAGCGGCCCATGCCGGCGATGTTCAACAACGCGCGACGCTGCCATTCCAGCGGATCGCGGTAGGCGGCGGCCACCGCCTGCTGGCAGTCCACGTAGGAGCGGTAATCGCCGAGCACCAGGAATTCGTCGTGGCCAAGTAGGGCGTCGACGATGGGACGGTGGCGATCGCGTTCATCCGGCGACAGCCATCCTTCGGCGATCATGTCCAGCGCCTGACGCACCTCCGCATCGGCGTGATAGACGCTCCAGGCGTCCTGGGTGCGGGCCGCGCGGATGGCGTTCGCCTGATCGGCGTTCAGGCCGAAGATGAAGATGTTGTCCGCCCCCACCTCGTCCCGGATTTCGATGTTCGCGCCATCCAGGGTGCCGATGGTGAGCGCGCCGTTGAGCGCGAACTTCATGTTGCTGGTGCCCGAGGCCTCGGTACCCGCAGTGGAAATCTGCTCGGACAGGTCGGCGCCGGGGAT
>DATJKV010000084.1:0-2660 GCA_035491155.1 Magnetospirillum sp.
GGTCTCGGCGTGGCCCGCCTTGGCGGGGGCTGCATCGTCGCGCTTGTGCGCCATTCAGCGTCTCGGCTTTTGCTTCTCGGACAGGGAATGTACAGTCTAGACATGCTTTCCTCCGCCGCCAACCCCGCCGCGCGATTTTCTCCGCAAAGCCGCGTCGCCGTCCTTTTGCCCCTGCCGCTGGCAGGCGCCTACGACTATCGCGTGGGCGACCAGCCCGTCGGCGTGGGAGAATTCGTGGTGGTGCCGCTGGGCAGGCGCGAAGTGGTCGGCGTGGTGTGGGGCGAGGGCTGTGGCGACGTGCCGCTGGAACGCCTGCGCCCCATCGCCCGCCGGCTAACTTGCGCGCCGCTGCCCGAGGTGACCTGCAAGTTCGTCGATTGGGTGGCCGCCTATACGCTGGCGGCACCCGGCGCGGTGCTGAAGATGGCCATGAGCGTGCCCAGCGCGCTGGAGCCGGCGCGTGCGCTGCATGCCTGTCGTCTGGCCGCCGATCCGCCCCAGGCCAAGCTGACCGAGGCGCGCCGCCGGGTGCTGGTCGCCGCTGCCGATTTGCCGCCGCTGCCCGCCGCCGATCTGGCCCGCGAGGCCGGGGTGGGGCCGGCGGTGGTCAAGGGCATGCTGGAGGCCGGCCTGCTGGAGCAGGTGGACATCCGCCGCCCGCCCGCCTTCCAGGCACCCGATTTGGGCCGCCCCGCGCCCACCTTGTCGGACGGCCAGCAGGCCGCCGCCGATGCCCTGGTGACGGCGCTGGATGGCGGTTTCTCGGTCCAGGTCATCGACGGCGTTACCGGCTCGGGCAAGACCGAGGTCTATTTCGAGGCCGTCGCCGCCGCGCTGAAGCAGGGGCGCCAGGTCCTGGTGCTGCTGCCCGAGATCGCCCTGTCGGCCCAGTGGCTGAAGCGTTTCGTCAACCGTTTCGGCGTGCCGCCGGCCGAGTGGCATTCCGAGTTGTCCGACGCCAAGCGGCGCGAGACCTGGCGGGCGGTGGCGTGCGGGGAGGCCCGCGTGGTGGTGGGGGCCCGCTCGGCCCTGTTCCTGCCCTATGTGGATCTCGCCCTGGTGGTGGTGGACGAGGAGCACGACGGCGCCTTCAAGCAGGAGGACGGCGTCACCTATCATGCCCGCGATATGGCGGTGGTGCGTGCCCGCCTGGGCGGCATCCCGGCGGTGCTGGCATCGGCGACGCCGTCGCTGGAGACGCTGGCCAACATCCAGGCCGGCCGCTACGCCCGCCTGCACCTGCCCGACCGCCACGCCGGCGCCGCCCTGCCCGAAATCGTGCCGGTGGACCTGCGCCGCCATCCGCCGCCGCGCGGTATGTGGCTGTCGCCCAAGCTGGTCGAGGCGCTGGAGGAGACCCTGGCGGCTGGCGAGCAGGCCATGCTGTTCCTCAATCGGCGCGGCTATGCTCCGCTGACGCTGTGCCGCAAATGCGGCCATCGGCTGCAATGTCCCCATTGCACCGCTTGGCTGGTGGAGCACCGCCTGGCCGGCCGCTTGGTCTGCCATCATTGCGGCCATTTCATCCGCCCGCCGGCCAAATGCCCGGAATGCGAGGCCGAGGACAGCTTCGCCGCCTGCGGTCCGGGCGTCGAGCGCATCGCCGAGGAGGCGGCGCACCGCTTCCCCGGCGCCCGGGTGGCGCTGATGGCGTCGGACACGGTCACCGGCCCGCATGCGGCGGCCGAGTTCGTGCGCCAGGTGGCCGACCACGAGATCGACCTGCTGGTCGGCACCCAGATCGTCGCCAAGGGCTACCACTTCCCCATGCTGACCCTGGTGGGCGTGGTGGATGCCGATCTGGGGCTGGAGGGCGGCGACTTGCGGGCCGCCGAGCGCACCCATCAGCTTCTGGCCCAGGTGGCTGGCCGCGCCGGCCGTGCCGAGCGGCCGGGCCGGGTGCTGCTGCAGACCTACCAGCCCGATCATCCGGTTATCCGTGCCCTGGTCGCCAATGACCGCGACGGCTTCATCGCCCGCGAGGCCGAGACCCGCCGCGATGCAGGCATGCCTCCCTTCGGGCGCCTTGCCGCCCTGGTGGTGTCGGGGCCCGACGCCAATCAGCTGGACGAGTTCACCCGCCGGCTGGCCCGGGCGGCGCCGCGCTCGGACGACATCCACGTGCTGGGGCCGGCACCGGCGCCCTTGGCGCTGTTGCGCGGGCGCCACCGCCGCCGCTTCCTGGTCAAGGCGGCGCGTACCGTCAACCTGCATGTCGCCCTCAGGGATTGGCTGTCCGCGGTGACGCCCCAGGGACAGATCCGCGTCCAGGTGGACGTGGACCCGTATAGCTTCTTCTAGAGGGTAGCTCTCATGGCCGGGGGCGCCCTCGACCGAAGTCAGGGCCCAACGGGTGAAAAGAGGGCTTCAATGCCTGCGGGAAAGGTCCGGATTCCTGGCGGGTAGGGCCAGGGTGGAGGGGTGGCTACCTGCCCGGGTGGGTTCCTTTTTGGCCGGCCGGCAAGTGGAAAGAGTCTGAGACCCACTCCGAACGGGCAGGAGTCGGCTTGCAACACAAAACCCGATGTGCTAGTTAACCGACGCGCTTTTGGGGGAATTTTCTTCAAAGGCGACCGAATACGCTTGAAAAACAAGATTTTAGGCCGCCCGGCGAATTCGTTTTCGACCTGACCCGAAGGACTTGTCCAGGTGCCATCCGA
>DATJKV010000085.1:0-5668 GCA_035491155.1 Magnetospirillum sp.
GCTCGGTGTTTCCCGGCCAGGCCATCCCGCTGGAGGCCGACTTCTTCCTCGACCTGGGCGGCCATTCGCTGCTGGCGGCCCGCTTCGTCTCGGTGGTACGCCAGAGCCCCGGCCTGGCCGGCCTGACCCTCCAGGACGTCTACGCCGCCCGCACCCTGCGCGCCATCTCTGCCCGCCTGGACGAGCGTCGGCAAGGCTCTGCCCCCGCCGCCGATTTGAGCTTCACCCCGCCGCCGCTGATGCGCCGCATCCTGTGCGGCCTGGCCCAGGCGGCGGTGCTGCCGATCGTACTGGGGCTGGCCACCGCGCCTTGGCTGGGCGTGTTCATCTCGTACATGCTGCTGTCGGGCGAGGATGCCGGCGTGCTGGGCGAGCTGGGCACCCTGCTGGCCACCTACAGCGTCATCAACATCGGCACCATCGCCATCGCCATCGCCGGCAAGTGGCTGGTGCTGGGCCGCGCCAAGCCCGGCCGCTATCCGCTGTGGGGCGTTTATTATTTCCGCTGGTGGCTGGCCCAGCGCCTGCTGACCCTGGTGCACCTGAAGTGGTTCCAGGACACCCCGCTGATGCCGTGGTTCCTGCGCCTGCTGGGCGCCCGCATCGGCCGCGACGCCCTGATCGGCGAGGTCGAGGCCGGCGCCATCGACCTGGTGACCATCGGCGCCGGCGCCACCGTCGGCTCGCGCTCGCATCTGGCCAACGCCGAGGTCATCGGCAACGAATTGGTCATCGGCCACGTCACCATCGGCGACAACGCCCTGATCGGCACCTCCAGCGTCATCGGCCATGATTGCGTCATCGGCGAAGACGCCGAGCTGGGCGACCTGACCGCCGTTCCCGCCGGCACAATCATCGGCGCGTGGGAGCACTGGGACGGCTCACCCGCCCGCAAGGTGGGCATGATCGACCCCGCCGCCCAGCCGCAGCCCCCGCAGGCGTCGGCCCGCCGCCGGTTGACCTTGGCGCTGCTCCACATCCTGGCGCTGGTGGTGCTGCCGCCCATCACGCTGATGCCCATCTTCCCCGCCTTCACCGTGTTCGACCGCCTGGCCGACACCATCGAGGCTACCCTCGGCGTCGGCTATCTGAAGGTGTTGCCCATCCTGGCCTGGCCCACCGCCATGGCGCTGATCGTCATCACCGTGGGCATGATCGCGGCGGTGCGCTGGATCGTGCTGCCCTCGGTCAAGCCCGGCACCTACTCGATCCACAGCTGGTTCTATTTCCGCAAATGGATCGTGGCGCTGTGCACCGAACTGACGCTGGAGACGCTGTCGTCGCTTTACGCCACCGTCTACATGCGGGCCTGGTACCGCCTGATGGGCGCCAAGATCGGCAAGGGCTCGGAAATCTCCACCAACCTGTCCGGCCGCTATGACCTGATTGACATCGGCGAGAAGTGCTTCATCGCCGACGAGGTGGTGCTGGGCGACGAGACGGTGCGGCGCGGCTGGATGATCCTGGAGCCGGTGCGCACCGGCGACCGTGTCTTCGTCGGCAACGAGGCGGTGGTGCCGCCCGGCACCGACATCCCCTCGGGCTCGCTGATCGGCATCAAGTCCAAGCCGCCGTCCAACGAGGACATGGCCGGTGGCGGCATCTGGTTCGGCAGCCCGCCCATCAAGCTGCCGGTGCGCCAGCAATTCGGCGACGTGGCCGCCAACTGGACCTACGAGCCGTCCAAATGGCGCCAGCTGGGCCGCGCGGTGTTCGAGGCCTTCTCGGTATCGCTGCCCACCATGCTGTTCATCACCTTCGGCACGCTGGCGGTGGAAATCCTGGCGCCGGCCATCCTGGCCAAGGATTACGCGCTGGTGCTGCCCCAGTTCCTCGGCGCCTCGGTGGCCATCTCGCTGGCGCTGATGGCTTCGTCGGTGGCGGTGAAGTGGCTGATGATGGGCGTCTACCGTCCCACGGTGAAGCCCATGTGGTCGTGGTGGGCGCTGCGCACCGAGGCCGTCGCCGTCATGTACTGGGGCATGGCCGGCAAGGTGCTGCTCGACCACCTGCGTGGCACCCCCTTCCTGCCGTGGGCGCTGCGCCTGTACGGAGCCAAGATGGGCCGGGGCATCTACATGGACAGCACCGACATCACCGAGTTCGACTGCGTCAACGTCGGCGACTACACCGCCATCAACGCCACCTCGGCGCTGCAAACCCACCTGTACGAGGACCGAGTGATGAAGGTGGGCCGCGTCACCGTGGGCCAGGGCGTCACCGTGGGCTGCACCGCCACCGTGCTGTACGACACCCATATCGGCGACTTCGCCCGCATCGGCCCGCTGTCCATCATTATGAAGGGCGAGGATTTGCCCGCCCACACCGCCTGGCACGGCGCCCCCGCCGTGGCACAGGAAGACGGCCACGCCCCCCAGCCCAACCATACGGCGCAGCCTGCCGGCATGGCGGTTCCGGCGGCGGCCTGACGCCCCTCCCCGACAGCCTCCGGCACCCGCGCCGGAGGCTGTTGTTTTTCCCATCTATTCCGTTCCTGTCAGGTGTTCACCCGCTCGCAAATTCTACCCCAATGATTTAAACTTTCGGGGTACGCGTGCCGCCATCGGGGGAGGCCCGCTGGGTAGAGGGAACGGGGACCTTGGCCGCTAAATCCACTTTCGCCACCAATTCGGCCCATGGCGACGGCGCCGCCGCGCCCGTCGTGCTGAACGCCGAGGGCGCGCACGCGCTGACCGTGCCGGGCAACGGCTTCCTGCTGAATGCCGATTTCCACCGCAGCGGCCCCAATCTGGTGCTGGTGGGCGAGAACGGCCACGAAGTGGTCATCACCGGCTATTTCAGCCAGGGCAATCCCCCTGCCCTGCACACCCCCAGCGGCGCCATCATCACCCCCGATCTGGCCGCCAAGCTGGCGGGCTCCATCGCCCCGGCCCAATTCGCCCAGACGACCGACACCGCCACCGACGCCACCGCTCCCCAAGCGCTGCTGGCGGTGGGCAAGGTAGACAAGGCGACCGGCACCGTCGAGGTGGTGCATACCGACGGCACCAAGGGCGCGCTCCATGCCGGCGACGTGATCTACAAGGGCGACGTGGTCAGCACCAAGGGCGACGCTGCGGCGGTCGGTATGACCTTCGCCGATTCCAGCACCTTCTCGCTCGCCAAGGACGGCCGCATGGTGGTGGACGAACTGGCCTTCGACCCCGACAGCCAGACCGGTCAGTCGACCCTGGAGGTGATCAAGGGCACCTTCTCGTTCGCGTCGGGCCAGATCGCCAAGACCGCCCCGGATGCCACCACCATCAAGACCCCGATGATGACCATCGGCATCCGCGGCACCACGGTGGCGGGCCAAGCCAGCAGCGAGGGCGAGGAGAACACGGTCACCTTGCTGCACGACGCGGACGGCGGTACCGGCCAGGTGATTATCTTCAACAGCCTGGGCTCGGTGGTGCTGAACACCGCGAACAACACGGTCCAGATGTTCTCCGCCTCCCAACCGCCGCCGACGCCGGTCATGCTGTCGCCGCAAGCGATTCAGCAGCTGTACGAGCCGGCCCGGAATGTCCTGCCGCCGCCGCCGCCGCACGACGCGCGTCCGCAGGACATCGTCCCCAACTTCCAACCCTCAGCCCCCACTCACGCGCCCGAGCCGCAGCCAACCGCACCATCGCAGGGACCGACGGGTAAGCCAGAGACCGGAAAAACCGACCTGCCGACGGGCGAGCCCAAGCCCGATCCGAATCCCCATCCGGCGCCGGACCCCGATCCCCACCCGTTGCCGACCCCTCCGCCTGATCCGAGTCCCCATCCGGCGCCGGACCCCATTCCGGTTCCGCCGCCGCCGCCGCCACCGCCGCCACCGCCACCGCCGCCACCACCACCCCCGCCGCCGCCGCCGCCGCCGCCGCCGCCGGTTCCCACGCCGACGCCCACGCCGGTACCAACCGAATCCGGCCGTGCAGTGGACGGCTATGTCTCGGGCGCCACCGTCTTCCGCGACATGAACGGCAACGGCTTGCTGGATGCGGGCGAGTACACCGCCGTGACCGCAGCCGACGGCAGCTATACCCTGAAAGGCAGCGGCGGCACGGTCATTGTGCAGGCCGGCGGCACCGACATGACCACCGGCCTGACCGTCACCTTCGACATGAAGGCGCCGGCTGGCTCGGCCGTGGTCACCCCGCTGACCACCATGATCGTGGCGGTGAAGGCGGCCAATCCCTCGTTGAGCATCAGCGCCGCCGAAAACGCCGTGCGCACCATGCTGGGCCTGCCCGGCGGCGTCGCGCTGACCTCGTTCGATCCGGTGGCGGCAATGGCCTCGGGCGATTCCGCCATGGTGGCCAACGCCAAGAGCGTGCTGGCGGCAACCGTGGAGACGATCGCCACCATCAAAGCCATCTCGGCGGCCTTTGGCGGCGCCGTCAATACCGCAGACATCATGCAAATCTTCGCCCACCAGGCAATAGCGGGCACGCCGATCAACCTTACCGACCCCACCAGCCTGCAAAGCCTAGTGGACGCGGTGGCGAACGAGCACCCGACCGCGAGCCATGCCGACCTATCGGCGGTATCCAGCACGCTCGCCAACGTTAACAGCCAGCTGGCGACGAACATCAGCTCGGCCACCAGCCTGTCCTCGCTTGGCCCCCTCATCAGCCAAGCGGTGGCCCCGACCCTGCCCGCCACCCTCAACATGCACGACGCTTCGGCGGTGCACGACCCCATCACCCTCACCCAGCTCAAGCTGGCCGGCCACTTCGACTTCACCTTCACCACCGGCTCGGCCAACTTCACCGCCGAGCAAGCGGCAGGTCTTCACGTCACGCTGCAAGGCGGCACGGCCTGCGTGGTCGACACCGGCGTGAATTTTGCCAAGTACTCGGCCAGCATCCACGAAGGCTTCGCCTCGTACCAGATGATCTCGGATGCCACCATGACGGTCCAGCAGGCCGGCGCCCTGCTGGGCTTGCTGGACGTGACCGGCAGGACCATCACCCTGGCGGGAACCGACGGCAGCAGCGACCAGCTCAATCTTTCGGTCCTGTTCAAAGGCGGCCACGGCTGGGAGTTCGACCATTTCGAGCGGACGGGCGCGGATTTCAACAGCCTGAAACTGGTGCTGAAGGGCGCGGGCGGAGTTGGCAGCACCTATGTGCTGGTGCCCAATCATTTCGCCGGCATGGCGCTGGAGAGCGCCACCGACGGCAGCAGCGACGGCGCCGTCACCCTGTCCACCAACGACAATTCCGTCGACCACTACGCCGGCACCAGCGGCGACGACTTCATCTTCGGCAGCACCAACGGCGGCAGCTGGGGCGGCAGCGCCGGCCACGACACGCTTTTCTATGGCGGCGGCGAGAACACCTTTTGGGGCGGCAAGGTAAACTTTGCCGCCAGCACCCAGGCGCTCATGATGAGCGACTACATCAGGTACACCAACCCCGAGGGCTTGGCCACTATCGGCGGCGTCAACCAGCACCTGATAGATGTGCGCGGCATCACCGGCACCAGCCTGGATGATACGATCTACGGCCGCATCACCGCGTCCTCGAACGACGACACCTTCTGGATCGAGGGCGGCAAGGGCGCCGACAAAATCTTCGGCGGCACCAATACGGGCGTCAGCTACAACAAGGACCCCGGCGGCGTCACCGTCCACCTGGGCACCTGGGACGCCACGCATTCCGAATATGTCGGCAGC
>DATJKV010000086.1:0-13031 GCA_035491155.1 Magnetospirillum sp.
AAGGCCTGCCAGATGGCGTCGTAGAGGCCGGCGTTGCGGATTTCCTCAAGGTAGATGGCGTCGGCCTTCTTGAGGATGTCCAGCTTCTCGCGGGTGATCTCCTGGCCGGGGATGCGGATGGCGAGGCCCGGGCCGGGGAAGGGGTGGCGGCCGACCATCTCGTCGGGCAGGCCCAGTTCGCGGCCCAGTGCGCGGACCTCGTCCTTGAACAGCTCGCGCAGCGGTTCCACCAGCTTCATGTTCATGCGCTCAGGCAGGCCGCCCACGTTGTGGTGGCTCTTGATGGTGACGCTGGGGCCGCCGATGACGCTGACCGATTCGATCACGTCGGGGTAGAGCGTGCCCTGGGCGAGGAAGTCGGCGCCGCCGATCTTCTTGGCCTCTTCCTCGAACACGTCGATGAACAGGGCGCCGATGGTCTTGCGCTTGGCCTCGGGGTCGGTCATGCCGGCCAGACGCCCAAGGAACAGCTCGGACGCGTCCTTGTGAATCAGATTGATGTTGAAGCGGTCGCGGAAGACGCTGACCACCTGCTCGGACTCGCCCAGGCGCATCAGGCCGTGGTCCACATAGACGCAGGTCAGCTGGTCGCCGATGGCCTCATGGATCAGCGCGGCCACCACCGAGGAATCGACGCCGCCCGACAGGCCGCAGATCACCCGGCCCTTGCCGACCTGGGTGCGGATCTTCTCGATGGCCTGGGCCTTGAAGGCGGCCATGGTCCAGTCGCCCTTGCAGCCGGCCACGTCGTGGGTGAAGTTCTTCAACAGCTGGGCGCCGTGCGGGGTGTGCACCACCTCGGGGTGGAACTGCACGGCGTAGAAGCGGCGCTCGTCATTGGCGATGGCGGCGAAGGGCGCGCCTTCCGACACGGCGACGGCACGGAAGCCCTCGGGCAGGCGGGTGACGCGGTCGCCGTGGCTCATCCACACCTGCTCGCGGCCGCCCTTGGCCCACACGCCGTGGAACAGGGCGCAGTCTTCCTTGATGTCCACATAGGCGCGGCCGAACTCGCGATGGTCACCGGGCTCGACCTTACCGCCCAGCTGCTCGCACATGGTCTGCTGGCCGTAGCAGATGCCCATCACCGGCACGCCGAAACTGAACACCGCTTCCGGAGCGCGCGGGGAACCGGGCTCGGTGACGGAAGCGGGGCCGCCGGACAGGATGATGGCCTTGGGGGCGAACGCCTTCAGCGACTCGGCCGTCACCTTGTTGAACGGGTGGATTTCGCAATAGACGCCGCTTTCGCGCACGCGGCGCGCGATCAGCTGGGTCACCTGGCTGCCGAAATCGATGATGAGGACGCGGTCGGTCATGGAACAAGGCCTTTGGCGGAATGGGGAATGCGCGCGTGGCCGGACTTTAGCCGCCGCGTCCCCGTGGGGCAAGCATGGCCGCTTGTCCGGGGTCAATTCAACGCGCGTGGGGCTTATGCGAAAGTGGCGCACCCTGCCCGGAGACCTCCATGCGCGTTCTGCTGCCGCTTTTGCTGATCCTTGCCCTTGCCGGCTGCTATCAGGGCGATGGCCCGGTGCTGGCCGAAGGGGCGCAAGGCCCGGTGAAGGATGGTGTGTGGCGCCGCGCCGATGGTGGCGAGGTGGAGTTGGCCTGGGACGGCTCGACCGGCGGCTATCGCGTCGGCGCCGGCGGCGTGGTGCGGCTGGCCAAGGCGGGCGAGCTGTGGCTGGCCGACTATCAGGCCGAGCGCGACATCGTGCTGCTGGCCAAGCTGACGCCCGAGCAGGTGGTGCTGGTGCAGCCCAAGCCCGAGGCCGAACAGCGGCTGCTGGCTACCCACAAGCTGGCGCTGAAGGCCGGCCCCATCCGATTGCTGTCGGGCTCGGCGGCCGAGCGGCGGAGCTATCTGGCCGCGGCGGCGACGCTGCCCGAGTCGGACCTGGTGGAAGTGGGGCGGCTCACCTGGATGGCCGCGCGCTAATGGTCAAAATCTGACATACGTCACCCGGTCGCCGCACGTTCCAGGGTGGCAATGTCCAGCTTAACCATCTTCTGCATGGCCGCGAAGACACGGCCCGAGACGGTCGGGTCTGGATCAGCCAGGAGGCGCGGCAGAATCACGGGTACGATTTGCCAAGGCACGCCCCATCTGTCACGTAGCCAACCGCACATGATTTCAGCCCCTCCATCGGCCGTGAGCGCCGTCCACAGCCGGTCTACCTCGGCTTGGTCGGAGCACTCGACTGACAGGGAAGCGGCCGTTCCATAACTGGCTGGTGCACCGCCGTTCAACGCTTGGAAACTCTGACCGCCGAGGGTGAAGCTCACTATGATCACATCGCCCGCCTCCCCGCCGGGCCAATTCCCTGGCGAGCGCAGAAGATTCTCAATGCTGGAGCCAGGCACCAGGGAGACATAGAAGCGGACGGCCTCCTCCACATCCTTCCCAAACCAGAGGCAAGTTTTCACTTTGGACATGGCCACGTCTCCTCTCCATCTGAGGGCGGCCACCCGAGAGGGGCCAAGTGCCGGGGGGTCAACCCAAAGCACCGACCATCCAGTGCTTGTCGGCGAACACCGCCACGAACAGGCCGAACAGATAAGGGATCGAGGCGGCGAAATTCCATCCGGCCCATTTGCGGGTGGGACGGGCCACCAGTTGCAGATTGAGCGCGATCAGCGCGCCGCCCAGCACCAGGGCGGCGCCGGCATAGACGCTGCCCAGCAGCCCGAAGGCGTAGGGCGCCAGCGACGAGGCCACCAGCGCCACGGAATTGGCCAGGATGGCGAAAGCGGTGCGGCGCTCGCCCGCCACCACCGGCAGCATGGGCACGCCGGCGGCGCGGTAATCCTCGGCCAGCAGGATGGCCAGCGACCAGAAGTGGCTGGGTGTCCACAGGAACAGGGTGACGGCCAGCAGGGTGGGCAGGACCCAAGTGGTGGGCTCGACCACCGCGGCGCCGGCCAGTACGGCAAAGCTGCCGGCGGCGCCGCCGAAAACGATGTTCCACCAGGTGCGCCGCTTCAGCCACACGGTGTAGATGACGCCGTAGACGAAGGCGCCCAGGAACAGGTGCAGCGCCACCACCCAGTTGAAGGCCAGCACCGCCAGGGCCAAACCGCCCGCCATCAGCCCCGCCGCCAAAGCAAGTGCCTGGCGCGGCGAGGTCAGGCCGGCGGCCAGCGGGCGGTTGCGGGTGCGCTTCATCAGCCGGTCGATGTCGCGGTCCCACACGTGGTTGAACACCGCCGAGCCGCCCGACCCCAGCACCATGGCCATCATCAGCAGCAGCGCGCGGGTGGCGTCCACCTTGTCGGTGACGGCGGCGTAGCCGGTGACTGCGGTCATGGCGATCATGACGCCGATCCGCAGCTTCATCAGCTCCAGCGTTTGCCTCATGGTCATGGCGGCCTCCCGCGGGTTAGACGTAGACGTGGTAGAGCAGGGCGTAGACCACGATTCCGGTGACGCTGACATACAGCCACACCGGCAGGGTCCAGCGGGCCAGCCCGCGATGGGTGGCGAAGCGCCCCGCCAGGGCTCGCCACACAGTCAGCGCAATCATCGGAACCGATAGGGCCGCCAGGGCCACGTGACTGATCAGCAACGTGTAATAGACCGGTCGCGCCGCCCCGGTGCCGCGGAAGACGAAGATGGGGTTGACCAGGTGGTGGGCGACGTAGGCGGCCAGGAACAGACCGCTGACCACCACCGCGGTCAGCATGAGGCGGCGGTGCAGCAGCTTTCGGCCGCTCTTCACCAGCGCGAAACCAGCCAGGATCAGCACCAGGGCGAGGGCGTTCAGGGCCGCCGTCAGGTGCGGCAGCCAGGCGGCCAGGCTCACTGGCCGCCTCCCATCATGACACCGAAGCGCAGCAAGGTGGCGCCGTACAGGCCCACTGCCACCACCGTCAGCATAGCGAGCGTCAGGGTCTTCGCAGCCATGGTTCCACCTCCCCTGCCGGGTTGCTCCCTTCTCCGAGAGGTGGGAAGCGGGGCCGCCGCGATAAAGGGGACCAGGACTTTGGTTTGCGGTCGGACGGGCGCGGAAGGGGGAGGGATGGCTGTGACATTGTGGGCACATACCAACGCAGCATTGAGGAAAGACCCTTTCGACGGGTATGGTATTCAAGAAACGATAAGCGACTAAGTCGCATCATCATTCAGGGAATCCCGGAGGCTTCCATGGCTGCGCCCCACGTCCACACCCATGCGGCGGACCTGCCGCCCTTGCCGCCGATCAGGCAAGTCACCCTCGATCGCTCCTCGACTTGGCTGGGTCGGGGATTCGCCGATTTCGCCGCCCATCCCGGCATCGGTCTGGCCTATGGCGCGGTGTTCGCGCTGTTCGGCTGGCTGCTGACCTTCGGGTTGGGCGAGATCGGCATGGGCTCGCTGATCCTGCCACTGGCCGCCGGCTTCATGCTGGTGGCGCCGTTCCTCGCCGTCGGTCTGTACGAGGTGTCGCGCCGCTGCGAAGCGGGCCAGGATGTCACCTTGGCTCAGGCCATCCGCGCCATCGGCCGCAACCACCAGATGGCCGACAGGGGGCTGGTGCTGCTGCTGGCGTTCTTTGTCTGGTTCCAGCTGGCCATGGTGATCTTCGCGCTGTATTTCGGCGGCCATCCGCCGGCGTTGGATTCCTTCTACGGCCAAGTGGTGCTGGCGCCGCAGGGACCGGCCTTCCTGCTGACCGGCACGGTGGTGGGCGGCGGGGTGGCGGCGCTGGTGTTCGCCATCTCGGTGGTGTCCATGCCCATGCTGCTGGACCGCGACGTGTCGGCGCTGACCGCCATGCGCACGTCGCTGAAGGCGTTCTGGCTCAATCGCATGAACATGATCGGTTGGGCGGCCACGCTGGCCACCCTCGGCCTGCTGGGCCTCTCCTTCTTCTTCGTCGGCCTGGCAATCACCCTGCCGGTCGCGGCCCATGCGTCGTGGCATGCCTACCGGGACCTGGTGGAGCGCTGAAGCGCTCCCCATAGACCCCCAGCACCCATTGCAGCGAGGGGCGCTCCCGCCAGCGGGTCAGCGCCCCTTCAAGCTTTTGGGGCAGTACGGTGCGCGCCGGTAGAGCGCGCAGGCGGCGGGGCGCGCCAGCGGCAGATGTAGTCCAGGCCCCAGCGGGCTCGCTCGCAGTAATGGGAGGGCGCCAGGATGTAGAGCCGGCGCCGGGCCATGCTTAGGCCATCAGGCTTTCGGCTGCCGCGCGCGCCTGGTCGGTGACCGTCTCGCCGGCCAGCATGCGGGCGATTTCCTCGCGCCGCGCCTCTAGCGGCAATTCCTCGACGCTGGTCAGCACCTTGCCGGCACTGACCTCGCGCTTGGCCACGCGGTAATGTTGGCGGCCGCGTGCCGCCACCTGCGGCGAGTGGGTGACAACCAGCACCTGCAGATCGGCGCCCAGGCGGGCCAGGCGTTCGCCCACCGCCGCCGCCACGGCGCCGCCGATGCCGGAATCCACCTCGTCGAACACGATGGTCGGGGTGGGCGAGGTGCGGGCCAGCACCACCTTGAGCGCCAGCATGAAGCGCGACAGCTCGCCGCCAGAGGCGATTTTGCCCAAGCCGGCGGGCGGGCTGCCGGGGTTGGTGGAGACCAGGAACTCCACCGCATCCAGGCCGTCCGGGCCCCAGGCGGCCTCCTCCAGGCTCTTGAGGCCGGTGGTGAAGCGGGCCTTGTCCAGCTTCAACGGCGGCAGCTCGGCCGCCACCGCCTGATCCAGGCGCTTGGCCGCCTCGGCGCGCAGGCGCGACAGGGCGCGGGCGGCCTCCACATAGGCGGCGCGGGTGGTCTGCTCGGCCTTGGCCAGCTTGGCCAGGTCGTCGCCGCCGCCATCCAGCGCCATCAGCTTGCGTTCCAGCTCGGCCTTGAGGCCAGCCAAGGCATCCACCTCGACCAGATGCTTGCGGGCGGCGGCGCGCAGGGCGAACAGGCGCTCCTCCACCTTCTCAAGGTGGCGCGGGTCCAGGTCGATGTCGGCGGAAACGTGCTCCAACAGGCCCACCGCCTCGGCGGCTTCCACGGCGGCGCGGTCCAGGGCGGCGATGACCGGTTCCAGCTTGCCCTCGGCCTTGTCGGCCACCCGCTCCAGACTGCGCTGGGCGGCGCGCAACGAGGCCTCCACCTCGCCCTTGTGGCGGAGCGCGGTCATGGCGGCGTTCATGGCTTCCACCAGCTTCTCGCTGTGCTGAAGCATGGTGCGGCTGGCGGCCAGTTCGGCCTCCTCGCCCGGCTTGGGGGCAAGCGCCTTCAGCTCGTCGAAGGCGTGGCGCAGGGTCTCTTCCTCGGCGCGGGCGCGCTTCAGAGTCTCTTCGGCCTCGGTGCGGGCCTTGGCGGCCTTACGCCAGGTATCCCACGCCGCCTTGGCGGCGCGGCGGGCATCGGCCGAGCCGGCGAAGGCGTCCAGCACCGCCAGATGGGTGCCGGGGTCCAGCAAGCCGTGGCTTTCGAACTGGCCGTGAATCTCCACCAGCTCGTCGCCCACCTTGCGCAGCAGGCCGACACTGACCGGCTGGTCGTTCACATAGGCGCGTGAGCGGCCGTCGGCGGTGACCACGCGGCGCAGCAGTAGCGGGGTGTCGGCCACATCCATGTCCTGGGCGGCCAGCAATACACGGGCGGGATGGAACGGCGGCGGGTCGAACTCGGCAATGACGGTCAGCTGCTGCGCGCCGTGGCGCACCAGGCCGGAATCGGCCCGCGCCCCCAGCGCCAGCGATAGCGAATCCAGCAGGATGGACTTGCCCGCGCCGGTTTCGCCGGTGAACACCGACAGGCCTCCGGCAAAGCCCAGGTCGAGCTTCTCGATCAGGACGACGTCGCGGATCGACAGCGAGACCAGCATCGGCCTACCACAACCCCAGCCAGCCCGACGACTCGTCCTTGACGGTGGCGGGCTTGCCGGTCTGGACCAGCGAGTAGGTGTCTTCATACCACTCGCTGCCCGGGAAGTTGTGGCCTAGCATGGCAGCGGTGTGCTTGGCCTCGTCGTTCAGGCCCAGGGTCAGGTAAATTTCGACCATGCGGTGCAGGGCCTCTGGCACGTGAGTGGTGGTCTGGAAGTTGTCCACCACGGCTTTGAAGCGGTTCAGCGCCGCCAGCCACTGGCCCTTGCTCTGGTAGTAGCGGCCGATGGCCATTTCCTTGCCGGCCATGTGGTCGCGCGCCAAGTCCACCTTCAGGCGGGCGTCCTTGGCGTAGGTGCTGGCGGGGAAGCGGTCGATGATCTCCTGCAGGCTCTTCATGGCCTGCTCGGTCATTTTCTGGTCGCGCCGCACGTCGGTGTTCTGTTCGTAATAGCACAGACCCTTGAGGTAATAGGCGTAGGGCGCGTCCTTGTTGCCCGGATGCAGTTGGATGAAGCGGTCCAACTGGACGATGGCGTCGTCGTACTTGTTGCGCTCGTACAGCGCATAGCCGGCCATCAGCTGGGCCTTGGTGGCCCAGGCGGAATAGGGATGCTGGCGCTCGACTTCTTCGAAGGCCTTGGAAGCCTTCAAGTATTCGTTCTTGTCGATCAGGTCCATGGCCTCGTTGTAGAGCTCTTCGACCGGACGCTCGACGTAATCGTCCTTCTTTTCGGAGCAGGCGGTCAGCGCAGCGGCGACGGCCAGCGCGGCCAACAACGGGCGCGGGCGACGGAAGGCGGAGACGAGACGGGTCATGAAGGTCCTTGGGCCAACGAGGGTATCCCTGGGTGGCCGCGACTATACCATGAGTGGGATACAGGGGAAGAGGGCAAGGGACCTTCCCCGCTTGGGCGTGTGGGCTGTCCGAACGACGGCGGCCGGAAGGGGAGGCAAAAAGAAAGGCCGGGACATGCCCGGCCTTGTCCTGGTCCGTCGGGGAAGCCCGATCAGCCGTTGACCACCAGAGCTTCCGGGGCCGGCAGGGCGACGTAGCCGCCGGCAGCGGCCGACCCGGGGGCCACGGTGGTGTAGCACCAGGCGGTCTGGTCGGCGAACAAGGCGCGCAGCAGCTGGTTGTTCAGCGCGTGGCCCGAGCGCACGCCGTGGAAGGCACCCAGGATGGGGGCGCCGGCCAGCGACAGGTCGCCCACGGCGTCCAGGATCTTGTGGCGGACGAACTCGTCGCCATAGCGCAGGCCGTCGTCGTTCAGCACCTTGGTGCCGGTGGAGTCGATCACCACCGCGTTGTCCAGCGAACCGCCGCGGGCCAGGCCGGCGGCGCGCAGCATGGCGACTTCCTGCTCGAAGCCGAAGGTGCGGGCGCGGCTGATTTCCGACTTAAAGGCGCCGCGCGACAGGTCGACCGAGAATTCCTGGCGCGAGATGGCCTTAGCGCCGAAATCGATCTCGAAGTGCAGGCTGAAGGCGTTGGCCGGGGTCAGGCTGGCCACCTTGTCGCCTTCGGTGACGGTGACGCGCTTGAGCACGCGGATGGCGCGGCGGGGAGCGGACTGCTCGACCACACCGGCGCATTCGATCAGGAACAGGAAGGGGGCGGCCGAACCGTCCATCACCGGGACTTCGGCGCCGTTGATCTCGATCAGGCAGTTGTCGATGCCGGCGCCGGCAAGGGCGCTCATCAGGTGCTCGACGGTGCCCACCTGCACGCCGGCCTCGTTGACCAGGCAGGTGTTCATGCGGGTGTCGCCCACGTTCGACCACAGGGCGGGAACGATGGCGCCACGGCCGGCGATGTCGGTGCGCTTGAAGACGATGCCGCTGTCGGCCTCGGCCGGGTGCAGCACCATGGTGACCTTGGCGCCGGAATGCAGGCCGACGCCCGTGCAGCCTATGGCGGTCTTCAGGGTACGTTGGCGAATGGCGGTATGCTCGGAGAATTCAGGGGTGGACTTGAAGGCGGCGACTACGTCGGACTTGGAGAACTTCACGACTTCACCCCATCTACACCCCCGGCCGATCCTGGCTTTCGCCTTGTCCTCCGGCATCGGGGCCCTGTTTCGATGCTCCTGTTCTACGCGTCCCGGAGCCAGCCCTCAAATCAATCATTGTTTCGCTTTGTTACACCGCAGCATGGCCTTCAAGCCCAGGAAAAGAGCGGGTCCGGCCGGTCTTGCGACGACCGGACCCGAAGGCAAAAACAGCGCGGTCTACCCTGCCTTACACTTCCGTCGTCAGTTGGCCTGGCGACGCAGGAAGGCGGGGATATCCAGGTCCTCGGCCGAGCGGCTGACGGTCGGCTCGCCACGGGGAGCCATACGCGGCTGCGACGGCTGCGGGGCGGGAGCGGCCGGCTGGGCCGGTTCGGGGGCAGCCTGGCGGGGCTGGCGGCGCAGCAGGTCGAACAGGCCGCGGCGGGGCTCCGGCTCGGGCTGGCGCACCTGCGGGGCCTGGCTCATGGGCTGGCTGTCGGCGATGTCGGCGACAGCGCGCTGCAGGCTGGCCATGTCCGGACGGGGCGACAGTTCCGGGTCGCGGACCGTGCGGGTCATCGCCGGTTCGGGGCGCTCCATACGGGGCTCGGCCATGCGGGGCGCGGGCCGCTCGATACGCGGTTCGGCCATGCGCGGTTCGGGGTGCTCCATGCGGAACTCGGGCTGGGCCACACGCGATTCCGGCCGCTCGATGGCGGGTTCGGCCACGCGCGCCTCGGCGCGGGGAGCGGGGGCGGCTTCGGGCTGCTCCAGCATCTCGTCAATGGCGCGCTCGACCTGCATGGGACGGGCGGTGGCGATGGCGGCCGCGGCGGAAGCGACAGCGGCCGGGGCGCGGGCGACCACCGGCTCGGCGACGGCCAGGGCCGGGGCAGCCTGCGAGGTCACCACGGTGGGACGGAATGCGGGCTGCGGCGCCGTGCGCAGCTGGGCCGGGGCCGGCTGGGCAGCGGCCAGCGAGATCACGGTCGGCTTGGGCTGGGCGGCGGCTTCCGATTCGATGCCGGTAGCGACCACGGACACGCGCATCTTGCCGTTCAGCTTCTCGTCGAAGGTCGAGCCGAAGATGATGTTGGCGTCGGGATCGACCTCGTCGCGGATGCGGTTGGCGGCCTCGTCCACCTCGAACAGGGTCATGTCCATGCCGCCGGTGATGTTGATCAGCACACCCTTGGCACCCTTCATGGAGGTGTCGTCCAGCAGCGGGTTGCTGATGGCGGCCTCGGCGGCGGCGATGGCGCGCTTGTCGCCGTCGGCTTCGCCGGTGCCCATCATGGCCTTGCCCATCTCGCTCATGACCGTGCGGATATCCGCGAAGTCCAGGTTGATCAGGCCGGGCATGATCATCAGATCAGTGACGCCACGGACGCCCGAGTACAGCACGTCGTCGGCCATCTTGAAGGCGTCGGCGAAGGTGGTGCGCTCGGTGGCGACGCGGAAAAGGTTCTGGTTGGGGATGATGATCAGGGTGTCGACGTACTGCGACAGTTCCTCGATGGCACCTTCGGCGGTGCGCATGCGGTGCGCGCCCTCGAAGTGGAACGGCTTGGTCACCACGCCGACGGTCAGGATGCCCTGGTCGCGGGCGGCCCGCGCGATCACCGGAGCGGCGCCCGAACCGGTGCCGCCGCCCATGCCGGCGGTGATGAACACCATGTTGGCGCCGGCGATCTGGCCGATGATCTCTTCCAGGCTTTCCTCGGCGGCGGCGCGGCCGATGTCGGGGCGCGATCCGGCACCGAGTCCTTGGGTAACCACGGTGCCCAGCTGAACCCGGCGCTCGGTGCGCGACTGGGAGATGGCCTGGGCATCGGTGTTGGCGACGATGAATTCCACGCCTTCGAGCTTCGAGGCGATCATGTTGTTCACCGCATTGCCGCCGGCACCGCCGACGCCGACCACGGTGATCTTGGGCTTCAGTTCACTGGGCGAACCCGGAAGAAAATTCAACATTGTGTACCCTCCGCGCTGTTGGCCGTCTTTGCGGCCGTTTTGATGGGTAGTCCTGTCTTCGTTTCTAGAAGTTGCTCTTGAGCCATCCTCCCAGCTTTCCCCACTTGGAGCCGGAGCTCTCGCCCGCGCTCGCACGACCCCGCTTGGCACTAGGCGGGGTGTGGGCGAGCGCGTAGCGGATGAGACCGCCGCAGGTGGAGAAGGCCGGACCGCCCGTGGCTTCGGGCAGTCCTTGGAAACCGACAGGGCGGCCCAGCCGCACCTGTTTGTCGAGAACCAGTCCGGCGAGGTCGCGCACGCCCTGCATCTGGCTGGCGCCGCCGGTCAGCACGACGCGGCGGCCGGCGAGCTTGTCGAAGCCGCCCTGCTCCAGGTGAGAGCGTACCAACTCGAAGGTCTCCTCGAGCCGGGGCTGGATGATCTGAATCAGCATGGAGCGCGGCACCTGGTTGGAGGCGCCGTCCTCGTCCTCGCCCACCAGCGGCACCTTGAGCATCTCGCGGTCGTCGGCGGGAGACGGAATGGCGCTGCCGTACAGGGTCTTCATGCGCTCGGCATAGGACAGCGGCGTCGACAGGCCGCGCGCGATGTCATTGGTGACGTGGTGGCCGCCCACCGGGATGACGTCGGTGTGCACCAGCTGGCCGGCCAGGAACACCGCCAGCGAGGTGGTGCCGCCGCCCATGTCGATGCAGGTGACGCCCAGCTCCTTCTCGTCCTCGACCAGGCAGGCGAGGCCCGAGGCGTAGGGCGAGACCACGCGGGCCTCGATGTCCAGATGGCAGCGATGCACCACGGTCTGCAGGTTGCGCACCGGCCCGACGCCGGCCGAGATCACGTGGATGGCGACGCCCAGGCGCTCGCCGTACATGCCGCGCGGGTCCTTGATGCCCTCGTTGCCGTCGATGGTGTAGTCCACGGGAATGGCGTGGACCAGCTCGCGATCGGCGCTTTCGTGATGGGCGCGGCCGTGGTCGAGCATGCGGCGGATGTCGGCCTCGTTGATGGCGTGGCCGTTCATGGAGACCTCGACCTTGACGTTGGCCGATTGCGGCGCCCCGCCCGAGACGTTGACCACCACCGCCTTGATGCGTTCGCCGGCCATGTCCTCGGCCGCCTCCACCGAGGCGCGGATCGAGTGCTCCAGTTCCTCCATGTCGACCACGGCGCCGCCGCGCATGCCTCGCGCCACTTGGTGGCCGATGCCGACGATGCGGGGGGCGCCGTCGTCCTGGACGCGCGCAATGAAGCAGCACACCTTAGTGCTGCCCACATCCAGCGCGGCGATCAGACCGTTACGCATTCCCCTCAAACCCCCTCGATAGCGGCGCTTACGCGCCGTTGTCCTTGCGCTTGGCCGCCTCGGCCGGACTGGCCGGGCGTTCCGTCTTCAACACCATGCGGTCGGGCGTGCGCAGGTCGATCATGGCGACCCTGCGCGAAGTCAGCGCCCGCTCGCGCTCCAACTGGGCCAGCCGGTGCAGCGCCTGTTCGGGCTGCTCCTCGGGCAGGCGCACCTCGACGCCGGCGGTGGCGTCGTCCAGCATCAGGTTCCAGCGCCGGTTGCCCACGCGAATGGCGGCGCGCACGCGCGGGGCAAGCTCCGGCTCGGCCGCCAGCATGGTCAGCAGTTCGTCGGCGCGTACGCCGGCTCCGTCGCCCACCACCAGCGGCAAATCCTCGAATCCGGCCACCGAACCGGGGATCTGGCGGCCGTCGCGGTCCACCAGCACGTGTTCGCCGTTGTTCTGCCAGATGGCCACGGGCTGGCGCTCGACGATGGCCAGGTGCAGCGAGCCGGGCAGGCGGCGCTCGACGGCGGCCATCTTGACCGAGGGAATGGCCTCCAGCCGGTCCTTCACCCGTTCCAGGTCGACGCCCAGGATGGGCTCGCCGTGGTGCGATCCCAGCGCGGCGGCCACGTCGTCCAGACCGGTGCGGCCGCGGCCGGAAATGGTGATCTCTTCAATACGGAAGCCGGCCCGCGCGGTGGCGTCCAGGACGGAGGCGATTGCGGTCTGAGTGGTGCGCTGGATCACGCCGGAGTGCCACAGCACGGCGCTGCCCACCACGAAGGCGGTGGCGGCGACACCGCCGGCCGCCAGCTTCTGCAGCGCGCTCAGGCGCAAGCGCGGCAGCTTGCGCTTGGCCTTGGCGCGGGGTTCGCCGGCCGAACGGGGCTCGGCATTGCCGCGCCGCGACGCCGTGCGCTTGGCCGGCTGCGACGACGGGGCCATCCGGTCGTCGGCGGTG